>NZ_JBNHFK010000005.1:0-284772 GCF_059090185.1 Arthrobacter sp. MDT1-49-2 | reverse complement strand
AACGGGTCCGTGCGGTTAACCCCCGGCTGACATCCTGCAGGAGCGGCGTGGCCGTACTGCCCCGCTGATGTTCAGGATCCGCCGTTTCGAGAGGACGGTTCAGTGCGCAAGGTTTTTCAGGCCGAACTTCATCAGATCGGTGAGGAGTTGACCCAGATTTCTCAGTTGGTCACGGAGGCGATGCGGAAGGCAACGCTTGCCTTCGAGGGTGCCGATATCGAGCTCGCCCAGGACGTGATCGCCGCTGATGCGCGCATCGATTTCCTCCAGAACGACCTGGATGAACGGGCCATTGATGTTCTTGCCCTCCAGGGACCCGTGGCAAGCGACCTGCGCATGATTGTCGGCTCCCTGCGGATGAGCGCCTCGCTGGAGCGCATGGGTGACCTGGCCCGGCACGTCGCCCAGCTCGCCCGGCTGCGGTACCCGGCGAACGTGGTCCCGGACTCCATGGTGGCGACCTTCAGTGAAATGGCCCGCCTGGACATCAGCATTTCGGAACAGCTCACCGAACTGCTGGAGACCCGCAACCTGGAACTGAGCAAGGACATCTACGCCTCCAACAGCCGCATCAACGAGCTGCACGCCGGAGTCTTCAAGTCCATTGCATCCCCGGACTGGAATGTGCCGGCAGTGAGCACCGTGGACCTGACCCTTGCCAGCCGCTATTTCGAGCGGTTCGCAGACCACGGCGTCTCCGTCACCCGCAAGGTCAACTACCTGGTGACCGGGGAATGGCAGCCGCTGTCCGAGAGCGGGATGTAACTCCGCAGCGGCAGGCAGCGGCGCACCGGCGTCGGGCAGTGAACCTCAGCCGCGAAAGGCAGACAGCAAAAGGGCGGTCCCGCGGGACCGCCCTTTTCCTGTTCATTTACCGGCTGACCGGACGCTACTTCTTCTTGCCCTGGTTCGCCACGGCCTTGATGGACGCCGCGGCAGCTTCGGGATCGAGGTAGGTGCCGCCGGCCTTGACCGGTTTGAGGTCCTCATCCAGTTCATAGACCAGCGGAATGCCGGTGGGGATGTTCACGGCGGCAATGTCGGCGTCGCTGATGCCGTCCAGGTGCTTGACCAGTGCGCGCAGCGAGTTGCCGTGCGCGGCGATCATAACGGTCTTGCCGGTGCGGATCTCCTTGGAAATATCGGATTCCCAGTACGGCAGGAAACGCTCCAGGACATCCTTCAGGCACTCGGTGCGGGGCAGCTCGGCCGGGTTCAGGTCCGCGTAGCGCGGATCGTGGGCCTGCGAGAAGTCGCTGTCATCCGGCAGGGGCGGCGGCGGCGTGTCATAGGACCGGCGCCAGAGCATGAACTGCTCCTCGCCGTATTCGGCCAGCGTCTGGGCCTTGTCCTTGCCCTGCAGCGCACCGTAGTGGCGCTCGTTCAGCCGCCAGCTGCGCTTGACGTCGATCCAGATGCGGTCGGCGGCACCCAGGGCCAGGTTGGCCGTGTTGATGGCCCGCTGGAGCCGGGAGGTGTAGAGGATGTCCGGGAGGATATTGTTCTCCACCAGCAGCTCACCGCCGCGAAGGGCCTCCTCACGGCCGAGGTCCGTCAGATCCACATCCACCCAGCCCGTGAAGAGGTTCTTTTCATTCCATTCACTCTGCCCGTGGCGCAGAAGGATCAGTTTGTAGGTCATACCTGCATGGTATCGGAGAGCACACCCGGACGGGGAGGGCGGGAGTGTCTGCGGGCGCAGTATTGCGCGGGGTTCCCCAGGGCACTCCCGGACCCGAGCATCTCGTTGGGGGAACTACCATTATCTGGTGCAAAAACCGCAGAAACCCGTAGGAAATGTGACCCGGGGCACTACAAATCCGAATCGCCTCCGACGGGTTGACCGCTGGCTCGCCGGTCCGGCGCGGTGGCGGCTGCGGCAGGCCGCGGATCCGCTGATCGTGGACCTGGGCTACGGTGCCGCGCCTACCACCGCCGTCGAGCTCCACGGCCGGCTGGGCCGGGTGCGTGCCGATGTGGAAGTGGTGGGCATTGAAATTGATCCGGCGCGCGTCCGCGCAGCCAAACCGCTGGAACGCAGCGGCCTCAGCTTCCGGCAGGGCGGCTTTGAACTGCCGGTGGACGGGCGGAAGCCGGTCATGGTCCGGGCGTTCAACGTGCTGCGCCAGTACGCGGAGGAGGATTATGCCCGGCACTGGGAGATGGTCTGTTCCCGCCTGGCACCGGACGGTATTTTCATCGACGGTACCTGCGATGAGATCGGCCGGCGGGCCACCTGGGTGGAGCTGGATGCGGCGGGGCCGGTATCGCTGAGCATTTCGCTGCGGTTCGGAGATTTTGACCGGCCCTCCGACGTGGCCGAGCGCCTGCCCAAGGCCCTGATCCACCGCAATGTGCCCGGCGAACGGGTCCACTCGTTCCTGCAGGCGATGGACCGCGCCTGGGAGGAGGCTGCACCGATGGCGTCCTACGGCAACCGCCAGCGCTGGATCGCCATGTGCGCAGCGCTTAAGTCCGGCGGCGTGCCCCTGCTGACCGGTCCGGCGCGGTGGCGGCTGGGCGAAATCACCGTGGCGTGGGACGCGGTCCGGCCGGGCTAACCCGCGGCTTGGCCCGGATCAGCGGCCGGGACTACCAGGGGCCGTACGGGCCCTGGCTCCTGCCGCCGCGGGAGCTTCCCATGGCCGGCTTTACATCGGCCAGATACACGCACGCGGCGATCACCGCGGCCAGCTGGAACAGCAGCAGGCTCAGCGGCGAGGGCAGCAGCACGGCGATCACGCCCACCGCGCTGGCACCGCCGGTCAGGCCAAGCCAGAATCCCTTGGTCCGCTTGTAGGCGCGCTCAAACTCGGCGGGTTTGCGCCGCACGCAGTCGAAGAAGGCCCACAGCTCGATGACGAGCGCAATGATGCCGAGCGCCACGTAAAGGTAGTGCTGAATCTGGAACATTAGGAACACAGCGCTAGCCTACCGTGTAAGTGCCTGCTCGAGGTCTTTCCAGAGGTCTTCAAGGTTTTCTATCCCGGTGGAGAGCCGCAGCAGCCCCTCCGGAACGGTATGCGGTTCCCCGGGCTGACGCCGCCGCCGCTCAATCAGGGACTCCACGCCGCCCAGCGAGGTGGCGGGCAGCCAGAGGCTCACGGCTTCGGTGACCTTCTCCGCTGCCGCCGCGCCGCCGGCAACCTCAATGCACAGAATGGACCCAAACCCGGCCATCTGGGCGGCGGCACGGGAATGACCCGGATCATCCGGCAGTCCCGGATACCGGACGCGCTCGACCTGCGGCAGCGTCTGCAGCCGCCGTGCCAGTTCCATGGCGGTTGCCTGCGAGCGCTCAATCCGCAGGGCCAGGGTACGCAGGCCGCGCAGCGCCAGCCACACCTCGAACGGCCCGGCAACGGCGCCGTGCAGCGAACGGTAGCGCAGCAGGCGGGCCAGCAGGTCCGGGTCGGAGGTCACCGTGGCGCCGAGAACGACGTCGGAGTGTCCGGCCAGGTACTTGGTCACCGAATGCACCACGACGTCGGCGCCCAGCGCCAGGGGCCGGGTGACCAGCGGGGTGGCAAAGGTGTTGTCCACCACCACCAGCGCGCCGGCCGCGTGGGCGGCGTCGGCCAGCACCGCGATTTCCGCTACCTCGAGCATCGGATTGGTGGGGCTCTCCAGCCAGAGCAGGGACGCGCCGTCGAGCTGCGCTATGACCTCCGAAGTATCCGCGATATCCACGGTGCGCACGCTGAACCGGCCGTTTTCCGCTTCACCCGCGGCAAGCAGCAGCGACCCCTGGTAGCTGTGCCGCGGCATCACCACCACCCCGCCCGTCGGCACCAGGGACAGGGCCGCCATGACGGCGGCGAGGCCGGAGGAGAAGACCAGGGCCGGCTGCTCGGCGCCTTCCAGGCCGGCGAGCGCTTCCTCGAACGGGTCCCAGGTGGGGTTAGAGTACCGGCCGTAGCCCCGCTCCCCCGGTACCGGTGTCCCGGTGCCGAAGAACGTGGAAGTCAGCACGATCGGCGGATTCACCGGGGCGTCGTGTTCCCGCGGAGGACGGCCGGCCGAGACAACCAGGGTCTCGGGAGAAAGGTCCGCTGCTGGCCCGTTGGCAAAAGTGTGGCTCATGGTGCCAGCCTAAACCGCCGTCCTGCTCCGACGGGTTGCGTGTTACGCCGGGCACCAAAAAGTGTGCCGCCGGAAGGATTGGCGCTTACCGCATATACCCGCTCCTGGCCCGCCAGACTCCCGGACGCGCGCGGCGCTGCGGGGACGCCGTAGCCGTGCCCTTGGCCGCACCCATCCCGCACTCCCGGCCCGGCCTGCCCGGACTCAGGCTTCACAGGTGAACTAGGTAGGCTAGGCGGGTGAGCACTTCTATTCCCCCCGAATCCCGCGGCCTCTTTATTGCCATGGAGGGCGGAGACGGTGCCGGCAAGTCCACGCAGGCATCACGTCTGGCCGCTGCCCTGCAGGAAGCCGGGCATTCGGTCCTGCGCACCCGCGAGCCCGGCGGCACCCCCGTGGGTGAGGCACTGCGTGCCCTTGTGCTGGAGCACGGCAACGGCGAGATTGATGCCCGGACCGAGGCCCTGATTTTCGCTGCCTCCCGGGCCGCCCACGTCCGGCAGGTGATCCGGCCAGCGCTCGCCGCCGGAACCGTGGTGGTTTGCGACCGCTACATCGACAGCTCCGTGGCCTATCAGGGTGCGGGCCGCGGCCTGGGCACCGATACGGTGCGCGGCCTGAACGAGTGGGCCACCGAAGGCCTGGAACCGGACCTGACGGTGCTGCTCGACGTTGATCCCGAACGCGGACGCGACCGCAGGACCGCAGGGCAGGCCGCCGAAGACCGGCTGGAATCGGAACCCGACGCCTTCCACCTGCAGATCCGCCGCGCCTTCCTGGAAACCGCGCAGACGGACCCGGACCGCTATCTGGTGCTCGACGCCGGCCGTCCCGTGGAGGAACTGGCCGAGACCATCCTGCGGCGCGTGGAAGCCCTGCTGCCGTGAGTGTCTGGGAGGACCTGCAGGGACAGGATCCCGTGGTGGAGCAGCTGCGCCGCGGCGCCGCGGAAGCCCGCCCCAACCATGCCTGGCTGTTCACCGGCCCGCCCGGTTCCGGCCGTTCCAACGCCGCCCGCGCCTTCGCCGCAGCCCTGGTCTGTGACCAGGAGGACCCGGCTCGCCGCGGCTGCGGAGAGTGCAAAGCCTGCCGGACCGTCCTGGCCGGCTCCCATGCAGACGTGACCTCCGTGACCACGGAGAAGGTCACCATCAGCATCGACGAGGCCCGCGAACTGGTGCGTAAGGCACAGGACAAGCCGTCCACCGGGCGGTGGCGGGTCATCATTGTCGAAGACGCGGACCGCATGCAGGAACGCAGCACCAACGTGCTGCTCAAGGCCATCGAAGAACCCCCGCCGCGGACCATCTGGCTGCTCTGCGCTCCCAGCCCGGGCGATGTCCTGGTGACCATCCGCTCCCGCTGCCGGCCCGTGGGCCTGCGGCTGCCGCCGGTGGAAGACGTAGCGGAGCTGCTGATCCGCCGCGACGGCATCGATCCGGACGTGGCGCTGGGCGCTGCCCGCGCCGCCCAGAGCCACATCGGCGTAGCCAAGCGGCTGGCCACCGACGAAGGGGCGCGCACCCGCCGGGACAGTATTGTCCGGCTGCCGTTGATGCTGAAGAACGTCTCCGGGGCCATGAAAGCCGCCGCGGACCTGGTGGCGCTGGCGGAAGCCGAGGCGACCAGCTCCTTTGAACAGCGGGACGCTGCGGAGAAGGAAGCCTTGCTCGCGTCCCTCGGGGCACCTGCGGGCGGCACCCTGCCCCCGGCGCTGCGCAGCCAGCTCAAACGGCTCGAAGAGGACCAGGTGCGCCGGGCCAAGCGGTCCAAGAACGACTATTTCGACCGCGCCCTGACAGACCTGCTGTCCTTCTACCGCGACGTGCTGATGATCCAGCTCGGCAGCGGCGGACCGCTGGTCAACGAAGGACTCCGCCGCGAACTGGATGAGTTTGCCGCCTACGGTTCGCCGGAACAAACGCTGATGCGGATGGAAGAGATCAATACGGTGCGCCGCCGGCTGGTGACCACCAACGTGGCCCCGCTGCTGGCCATCGAAGCCATGACGCTGAGCCTGCTGTAATGACCAAACCCGCCATCGGCACGAGCGCTGACCTACCCCGCCAGGAGCATGACATGACCACCGCCCCCGCCCGCCGCCGCTTTCCGCGGCTGGCTGCCGCCGCCGCCTCGGTGGTTCTTCTGGCTGCAACCGCCGCCTGCACTTCCGGTACCGAGTCCGGCACGGAGGACACCGGCAGCAGCGACACGGCCACCACTGCTGCCGCTGATGTCATCGGCAACGTTCCCGAGGACCTGATGGAGTTCTACAGCCAGGAGGTCACCTGGACCGACTGCGAGGGAAGCCTCCGTTGCGCCACCGTGGACGCTCCGCTGGATTATGCGGACCCCGGCGCCGGCACCGTGGAACTTGCCGTGGTGATGGCCGAAGCGGACAAGGACGCCCGGGGCACCGTACTGCTGAACCCCGGCGGACCCGGCGGGTCCGGGTATTCCGTGGTCAGCGAGTACGTGGAGAACGTCACCAGCGACCGGCTGCGCGAGAACTTCAACATCCTTGGCTTCGACCCCCGCGGGGTGGGCCGCTCCACCCCCGTGGAGTGCCTCAGCGACGAAGAACTGGACGAAGCCCGCGCCGAATACGTGGACCCGGGCACTCCTGAGGGGCTGGCCGAGGCGCGGCTCAGCGCCAAGGAATTCGCCGATGCCTGCGCCGCGGAATCCGGCGAACTGCTCGGCTTTGTGGATACCACCAGCGCCGCACGGGACATGGACATCCTCCGCGCCGTCGTCGGGGACCGGAAGCTGAATTACCTCGGTTTCTCCTACGGAACCTTCCTGGGGGCCACCTACGCTGAACTGTTCCCGGAGAATGTGGGCCGCCTGGTGCTCGACGGCGCCCTGGACCCCGCCGCCAGCAACGAGGACATTACGCTCGGCCAGGCTGCCGCCTTCGAAAAGGCCATCCGCGCCTACGTGGAGGACTGCCTCTCGGGCAGCAACTGCCCGCTGGAGGGCAGCGTCGACGAAGCGGTGGAAACCATCCAGGCACTGTTCGCCTCCGTGGAGGCAAGCCCGCTGACCGCTGCCGACGGACGGACCGTCACGGTCTCCACCTTTGTCTCCGGCTTCATTACTCCGCTCTACGACGACGCCAACTGGCCCGCACTGTCGCAGGCGCTTGAGCAGGTGCTGACGGAAGGCGATCCGACGTACATGCTCCGGCTCGCCGATATCAGTGCCGACCGCACCGATGACGGCACCTACGCGTCCAACAGTTTTGTGGTCTTCAACGCCATCAACTGCCTGGACTACCCGATGGTGTCCGACGACGCGCAGATGGCAGCCGACGCACAGGAACTGCAGGCTGCCTCCCCCACCCTGGGCAAGTACCTGGCCTACGGCGGCATCACCTGCGAGGCCTGGCCCTACGCACCCGTGAATGAACCGCATCCGATCAAGGCCTCCGGCGCCGATGATGTGCTCGTCATTGGCACCACCGGCGATCCCGCCACCCCGTACGAATGGGCCGAAGCCCTGGCCGGGCAGATGGAGTCCGCCACGCTGGTCACCCTCGAAGGGGAAGGCCACACCGCCTACGGACGCGGCAGCGAGTGCATCGACAATATTGTCGATGACTACTTCGTGGACGGAACCCTGCCCAAGGAGAACACCGTCTGCTGAGCACCCCGCTCATTTTGACCGCACCCGCCGGTACGTATAAAGTAGTTCCTTGTGGATTCTGGCCGGCAACGGACTGATGAAGCCCGCCTCCTTAGCTCAGTTGGTAGAGCGTCTCACTCGTAATGAGAAGGTCGCCAGTTCGATTCTGGCAGGAGGCTCAGCAGGAAAAGAAAGGCCCCCGGCGCCACCGCGCCGGGGGCCTTTTGCGTCCCCGTGGCAACCCGCCGCGTACCTGCCGGCTCCAGCCGCGGCCTTGCGGAAACCCTGCGGAGAAATTCGGTTGTTCTTGCGCCCTGATTGATGGTTTCCGGTGCCGGCGCACCTAATCTCGGAGAGGAGCCAGACCGGCAGCACACCGCCGGAGAATCGAGGAGAAACGCATGGATACCGCGCCGTTGGGCTATACCGCCCGCCGCTATACGCAGGTCCAGCGGGACAACTACATGGCTCCCGTCTGCACGGAGTGCAACCGTCGCATGGTGCCTAACTGGATCGAAGACCGCGGCCGCTGGATTATCCGCAGCTTCCAGTACCCCGGTGTCCGCTGCAGTGCACACGAGCGCCGCGTCCTTCCCGAATACTTCGGGCTGGCTCCTCACAACCCGTCCCCCGGCTTGGTCCGGCGGGACGCTACAGCGTCTGCCAGGCGGGTTTCCGCCGGCAGCCGGTTCCCGTGGCTGGGTGCCAAACGCGCACAGCGTGGTATCTCCTAGCCGCCGGTCCCTTGATATGCCCGGCCGTCCCCGGGCAGTTGACCGGAAACCCCCGATGTTCTCCCCAAGGAACAACGGGGGTTTCTGTTTTTGGCTTAACTATCGATATGCCGGAGCGCGCCCGGCTGGGCGTCGAGAGCAGGGGATCTCCGGGGTTATTTGCTTTCCGGGGGCGCGATACGGCCGGCCAGCAGAGCCTTGATGCGCTCTTCGGCGTCGGGGAGGGCTTCGGCGGACGCCACGTTGGCTTCTTCGACGGCGCGGACTACCTCGTGGCGCTGGATCTTGACCCCGCGCGGCGCGTCGATGCCAATGCGCACGCCGTCACCGCGGGAATCCAGGACGGTAATGACAATGTCATCCCCAATCAGGATCTGCTCTCCGGACCTGCGTGTTAGCACCAGCATCCGCTCACTCTATCGCAACCGGCGGCGCCTGCCGGGAAGCTGCAGGCGGGACCGCCGCAGCGTCATGGCGCAGGCCAGCCCTAGAGCACCGGTGAGGGCGAGGGCTCGCCGTCGAGCCAGCCGATCGGCAGGTTCAGGGCGTTCACTGATTGGGGCGTCCCGGTGGTGTCAATGCCTTCAACCGCCGCCGCGTCCACGGGGACGGCGTTGCGCACCGCCCCTACCCAGGCAGCCGTGTCCTCGGGCTTGCGACCGGCGTCAACCACCACCCACACCTGGTCTGCCGCGAGTGCTGCGATGAGGGTGGCGTGCCGGCCCATTTCCGTCCCGGACCGGCCCAGCCCGTAGGCGAGATAGATGCTGTGCCCGGCCATCACACCGGCCGCGCGTGCCGTGGCAACAGCCCGCCGGTCCGCCGCCCGGCCCACGCCGTCGGTCTCCAGCGCGCCGGCGACCCGGACTGCGGCGGCACCACTCCCGGCCTGCTCTGCCATGGACCGGCAGACGTGCAGCGGCTCATCCCCCAGGCCCACCACCATGACCAGATCTCCGGCGTTGCCCAGCGGGGCAGGTGCCGCCGGGACGGCGGCGCGGCGTTCCGGCTCTCTGCCCTGGTTGATGCTGCCCTGGTTCAGCGGCGGATACAGCCGGGCGTCCGGCTGCACGACGCGGCCCGCAGCCGGCCCCTGCGGTGGTGCGGCCGGAGTACCGGTGCTTGCCGAGATGTTGTCAATCAGTTCCGCGAAGGCGAAGGAGCCGGTGGAAACCGCCGGGGCAGGCTGGGCCGCGGGCCCGGACTGCGCACTTCGTGCAGCCGGATGCAGCGTGGATTCCGCCCGCTCGGCCTCTTCGAGCAGGGCCGAGATGCCGGCCCGGGCCATGGAGGCCCGGCTGGGCAGGTCCGGTTCCACCGGCGCACGGCGGCGGCCGCTGGGCGGCAGTTCCACGGTGACCTCATAGTGGTGCCGGGACAGGAAGCCGCCTATCCCGCCCACCGTCACCTTCTCGGCAGCAATAATCCTGGCCCGCGGGCCGTGTTCGGCCAGCACCTTGGCCTTCAGCGCATCCAGCGACGGCCCTTCAAGCTGAAATCGTCTCGGTTCCACGTACCACCCCTACAGTCTCGATAGGAACATTACCTGCAGTGGCTTCCTGATAGGACAGGACAGGCAGTCCGCCGGTCTGGGACGTCACCAGCCGCCGGATGGCCGGACGCAGGGCGGGCGCGCAGACCAGCACCGCGTTGAAACCTGCGTTCTCCGCTCCGGCGACGGCGTTTTTCAGCGAACCGAGCACCGCGTCGATCCGTGCCGGGTCAAGCAGGATCTGGCTGCCCTGGTCCGAGGGACGCAGTGCCTCCAGCATGGATTGCTCCAGTGCCGGGTCGATCATGATCACACGCAGGACGCCCTCGGCAACGTACTGGGCGGCCAGGGCCGGCCCCAGGGCGGTCCGGGCGGTCTCAATCAGGCCCTCGGGGTCGGGCGAGACCTTGGCCCGCAGCAGCAGGGACTCGTAGATGCGCGGCAGGTCATTGATGGGGATCTCCTCCGCCAGCAGCCCCTGCAGGACCCGCTGCACCTCGGCCAGCGAGAGCACGTTGGGGACCAGTTCCTCCACCGCGGAGGGGTTGACCTGTTTCACGCCTTCGGTCAGCACCCGCACATCTTCGCGGGTAAGCAGCCGGGCGGCGTTGGCGGTGATGACGGCGGAGAGGTGCGTGACCAGCACCGAGACACGGTCAATCACCGTGGCACCGGACATCTCCGCGGCGTGCTGCATCTCTGCCGGCACCCATTTGCCGGCCAGCCCGAACACCGGTTCCACGGTGGCGGTGCCGGGCAACCCGTCCAGGGCGTCCCCCAGGGCCAGGATCCGGCCAGCCGGTGCCTCACCGCGCCCGGCCTCCACACCGGCAATCCGGATGACGTAGGTGGACAGCGGAAGATCCACGCTGTCCCGGGTACGGACCGGCGGAACCACAATGCCCAGGTCCATGGCGATCTTGCGGCGCAGTGCCCGGACCCGGGCCAGCAGGTCGTCGGACCCGCCGGTGACAATGTCCACCAGGTCCGGGGCGAGCATGATTTCCAGGGCGTGCACGCGCATCTGCTCAATCAGGTCCTCGGTGGTTTCCGAGGTGGCGGGCGCGTCCAGGGCGGCCTGCGCCGCGTCCTTCTCCGCCTGTTCGGTTCCTTCGCGGACCTTGATCCGCTGGGCCACCAGGATCAGCAGGGCGCCGATCACGATGAAGGGGATCTTCGGCATGCCCGGGATCAGCGCCATCACAATGGCGGCCCCGCCGGCAATCATCAGCGCATTGCGGGACTGGCCCAGCTGCGCGCCGGCGGTGGAGCCCATGTCCGCTTCGGCGTTGGACCGGGTCACGATCATGCCGGTGGACACGGCCATCAGCAGGGCGGGGATCTGCGTGACCAGGCCGTCGCCGATGGTCAGCAGGCTGTAGGTGCTCACCGCTTCCCCGGCGGACATGCCGCGCTGGAGCATGCCGATGGCGATGCCGCCGATGATGTTGATGATGATGATGATCAGACCGGCAATGGCATCACCCTTCACGAATTTGGACGCGCCGTCCATGGCACCGTAGAAGTCCGCTTCGGCGGAGACCTCGGCCCGGCGTTCGCGGGCCTGCGTATCGGTGATCAGTCCGGCGTTCAGGTCCGCGTCAATGGCCATCTGCTTGCCGGGCATGGCATCGAGGGTGAACCGCGCCCCGACTTCCGCCACGCGTTCGGCGCCCTTGGTGACCACCACAAACTGGATGACCACCAGGATCAGGAAGATCACGGCGCCGATAATCAGGGAGCCGTTCACCGCAACATGGCCGAACGCCTCGATCACCTGGCCGGCGTATCCCTCGCCCAGCACCAGCCGGGTGGAGGCCACGTTCAGGCCCAGCCGGAATAGGGTGGCCACCAGCAGCAGGGACGGGAAGACGGAGAAATCCAGCGGTTTGCGGACAAACATGGTGGTCAGCAGGATCACCAGGGCCAGCAGGATGTTGAGGATGATCAGGATGTCCAGCAGCGCGGCGGGCACAGGCACCACCAGCAGCAGGATGATGCCGACGACACCCACCGGGACGGCGAGTTTCAGGAGGTTGCGGTTGCGGTTCATGACGCGGCCTTACGGTGTTGTGGGGTGGTTCCGGGTTCCGGCGGGGCTGCCGCCATGGTGTGCATCCCGTACGCGGCGCCGCGCCGCTTCAGGGACATCACGAACGCCAGCACACGGGCCACGGCGTTATAGAGTTCGACGGGAATTTCAGCGTTCAGTTCACAGGAGCTGTGCAGGGCGCGGGCCAGGGGAATGTCCTGGACCATGGGCACGCGCTGTTTTTCGGCTTCCTCGCGGATGCGTGCGGCAATGTTGTCCGCGCCCTTGGCCACGACCCGGGGCGCCGATTTGCCCGGCTCGTATTTCAGGGCCACCGCCACGTGCGAGGGGTTCACCAGCACGACGTCGGCGTCCGCCACGGCGGCGATCATCCGGTTCCGGCTCATCGCCAGCTGGCGGGAGCGCCGCTGCGATTTGATCAGCGGATCGCCTTCGGAGTTCTTGTTTTCATCCTTGACTTCTTTTTTGGTCATCCGGGTTTTCTTCCGGTTGCGCTTCATCACCACAAAAATGTCCGCGGCGGCGAGTACCAGTCCGGCGGCCACGGCGGTCTGCAGCAGCAGGGCAGTGCCGCTGCCCGCCGCTTCCAGCACAGCGGCGACCGGCAGCCCGCCGGCGGACATCAGGACCGGCATCAGCTGCTGGATCACGGCATACAGCACCAATCCCACGACGGCGGTCTTGAGCAGCGATTTCACGCCGTTCCACAGGGCCTGGGTGCCGAAGACGCGTTTGAGTCCCTTGACCAGATCGAACTGCTCGAACTTGCCCTTGAATTTCTTCATGTGGATGCCGCCCTGCACCGCCGCGGTCAGCAGCACCACGACGGCCACCACGCCAAGCATCGGTCCCAGGACGTAGCCGATGGTGCCCAGCCCTTCGGTCATGATGGCCAGGGCGAGTTCCGGGTCCGGGTTCGCGGTAATGGTGGACACGCCGTCGAGCATTTCCGCTCCGGCCTCGGAGCCGCGGGAGATGGTCAGCGGCATCATCAGCGCCGTGGCGCCCACGCCCACCCAGGCGGTGAGGTCTTCGGAGCGGGAGAGCTGGCCTTTGGAACGGACGTCCTTCATCCGTTTTTGGGTGGCCTGCTCTGTCCGTTCCCCTGAGTCCGGTTCCGGCATCTACTCCACCCCCGTCACGGCGCGCACAATGGTGGAGACCAGCGAGGAGACGATCCGGGGCAGGGCCAGGAACACCATCGAGGCAAGAGTCAGGGTCAGCAGGATCTTCAGCGGGAAGCCGAGGGCGAAGGCGTTCAGTGCCGGTGCCACCCGGGTGAGCAGGCCCAGCCCGGCGTCGGCCAGGAACAGGACCACCAACAGCGGGCCGGCAATCTGGACCGCGGCCAGGAACATCTGCGAGACGGCGGTGACCATGGCCGCCGCGGGTTCGCTCAGGTCCACTCCCCCGGTCAGCGGCAGCGCGGTGAAGCTGCGCAGCAGCCCTCCGATGATCAGCTGATAGCCGTCCGAGGCGAAGAGCAGCGCCAGGGCGGTGATCTGGAAGACGCGGGTGAACTGGGCGCCGTTGACCATGGACTGCGGGTCGAAGGCCTGCGCCAGCTGGAAGCCGCCGAACGTGTCGATCAGGTTGCCCGCGGACTGGACGGCGGAGAACACCACGAACACCAGGAAGCCGAGCAGTGCCCCCACCAGCAGTTCCAGCACCAGGGCCATAAAGAAGGCGCCGGTGCCCAGTGCGCTGTACCCCTGGCTGACCTGGGGTGCCACCGCGAGGGCGAGGCCCAGGCCGAGCATGGCCTTCACCCGGGCGGGGAAGGCATTGTAGGAAAACGGCGGGGCGATCACCAGAAAGGCGATCATCCGCACCGACGCCAGCAGGAACGCCTCGATCCAGTTCTGGTCAAGGGTGATATTCACTTAGCTGCCGCCGAGCAGGGACGGAATCCTGGCGAACATCTCGTGCGTGAAGGACACTATTTCCGAAATCATCCAGTGTCCGCAGACCAGCAGGGCGATGCCTACGGCCACGGCCTTGGGCACAAAGGAGAGCGTGACTTCCTGGATCTGCGTGATGGACTGCAGCAGCGAAATGGCGAAACCCACCACCAGGGCCGTGATCAGGACCGGCGCCGAGAGCTTCGCGGCAACCCACAGCCCCTGCAGGGCAATGTCCAGGACGGCATTGGTATCCATCAGGTACCGCCCTGATAACTGTTGATCAGCGAGGTAATGATCAGTCCCCAGCCGTCCACCAGGACAAACAGGAGGATCT
Organism: Arthrobacter sp. MDT1-49-2; assembly: GCF_059090185.1. NCBI lineage: Bacteria > Bacillati > Actinomycetota > Actinomycetes > Micrococcales > Micrococcaceae > Arthrobacter > Arthrobacter sp. MDT1-49-2. The sequence goes on along the minus strand of NZ_JBNHFK010000005.1, from coordinate 270,545 downwards.
TGAAGGGAAGGGAGATCATCACCGGAGGGAGCATCATCATGCCCATGGACATCAGGGCCGCGGCCACCACCAGGTCGATGACCAGGAAGGGGATGAAAATGACGAAGCCGATGATGAACGCCGCGCGCAGCTCCGAGATCATAAAGGCCGGTATCAGCGTGGTCAGCGGCACCGACTCCGGGCTCTCGGGGTTGTCCTGTCCCGCGGCCCGGGTCATCAGCGCAATGTCCTCTTCCCGGGTGTGGGCGAGCATGAACTGCTGGAGCGGGCCTGATCCGGTGTCCAGCGCGGAGTCGAAATTGATGTCGCCGTTGAGGTAGGGCTGCACCGCGATGGAGTTAATCTCGCTGATGACCGGGGCCATGATGAACAGGGACAGGAACAGGGCCAGCCCGGCGAGCACCTGGTTCGGCGGGATGGAGGGCAGCGAGAGCGCGTTGCGCGTCATCGCCAGCACCACGAAGATTTTGGTGAAGGAGCTGAGCATCAGCAGCAGTGACGGTGCCACGGAGAGCAGGGTGATGCCGATCAGGGTGGTGACGGCGGTGGAGGGCCCGCCGTCCTGACCGTTGATGTCGATGCTGAGTCCGCCGTCGTTCGGTGCGGCGGGGGCGGTCGGGTCCTCCGGCGCCACCGGAGGCGCGGGGTCCAGGGTATTGGCGTGACCGGCGGCGGCTCCGAGCAGCAGCAGGGCGGCGACGGCGAAGAGCAGTGCCGCGGCGAGGGTCAGGGCGCGCAGGAGTCCGGCGTGGCGCGCGGGGGCGGCGGTACTCACCCTTTGCGTCCGCGGCTGCGCAGGACGGCACCTGTCTGGCGCCAGGTTTCCGGCGAGAGGATGGAACCGTTCAGGGCGGACTTTCCGGGAGGAACCCCGGGCAGGGCGTGTGCGCCCCGGCCGGCGCGGTGCGCTGCGGCCGTGTGCCCGGCCGGGACGGGTGCATACGGATCCCGGCTGATGCCGTCCGCGGCCTGCAGCGACGCAGCGAACCCGGCGTCGGGCGCAGCTGCGGTGTCCGGTGCGGGTTCAACGGGTGCATCGGCGGTGTGCAGCACGTTCACGGACCCTTCGGTCACGCCCAGCAGAAAGCGCTGGCCGCCGGTCTCCAGCACCACCACGGAGGCCTTCGGAGTGATCGGCTGCCGGCTGATCACCCGCACCTCGGGCTGGCTGGCAGCCGAACCGTTGGTGCGGGCGAACCTGCGCTGGAGCCACCACAGCAGCCCGAGCACAGCGCCGAGGGACACCAGGACACGAAGCCCCAGGAAGAGGGTTTCCACTAATTGAGCCCCTCGACCACGTCCAGGATCTTGGTAATGCGCACCGCGTAATCCTGGTCAATGACCACTACCTCGCCGTTGGCGATGAGCCGTCCGTTCAAAAGGATGTCGGCAGGAGCTCCCGCGGAGCGGTCGAGCTCCACCACACGGCCGGGTTCCAGGTTCAGGACGTCGCGGACGGACATCCGGGTGTGGCCGATTTCCACGGTCAGGGCCATCTCAATGTTGTTGATGCGGCCCATTTTGCCCGCGATGGAGCTGTCCGGGGTGGTTCCGGCGGCGCTGGTGTCCCGCAGGCGGATGGCGAACCAGCCGGCGGTGCCCTCCGGGGCGCGCAGTTCGAACACGGCGGTGGCCGGGTCGGCGAACAGTGCGGCGGCGTCTTCGGTGCGGGCTTCGCCCAGGACGCCGACACCCAGCGTGGCGCTGGCGGCTTCGAGCGAGGGGCGCAGCACGTCCGCGGCGGACACCAGCGGCGAATCGGTGCCGGCAACGTCGGCCAGCGGGGAGGAGCTGTCCAGGATCAGGGCCAGGTCCGCGGACTCGGACCCCACGAAGGAGGCGGTGACGGCAGCGGCGGTGTGCGCCGCCGGGACCCCGGCACCGGTGTGCGGAATCGGTTCCAGGACAATCGTCGTGGGCAGGCCGCGTACCAGGGCGGAAACGGCGTCGGCGTGCAGGCTGTGGGGGCTGGTCATAGCGTTAGTTCTCCTCGATGCTGACGATGCTGCCGGCCAGCCGGGAGCCGCTGGCTCCGACGGCTGCCTGGGCCAGGGTCTGACCGTCTACGGTCACGTTCAACGGACGGTGGCGCGGGTGCCCGAGATTCAGGACGTCACCCACGGCAAGGTTTAGGACCATGGCGGGCTTCACCACGATGGGTTCGAGCTGCAGGCACACCTTGACGGGCACATGTTCCATCTGCAGCTGGACAAGTTCGGCGGGCGTGGCAGTGCTGGCCTGCGCACCCAGCGGGTCCAGCTGCGGGAGCACGGCCGCCGCGGGAATGGCCACGGTGGCCGGAGCGGTGGTTTCACCGACGGCCATGTCGAAGGTCGCCACGATCATGGGATCCCCTGATGCTGCCGCCTGCGCGAACTGGGAGTTGTACTGCACCGAGGAGAGCGTCAGCGGGGCGGTCAGGAGGTGGCCGAGGGAATAGTGCAGATCCTCGACGGCGTCATCCATGATCTTGCCCAGCAGGGCCTGCTCAATGTGGGTGAACTTGCGGTCCGGCGCGGTCTGGAAGCCGGTGCCGCCGAGCATGTGCCCCACCCAGGACAGCGCCGCCGCCACGGGGAACTGGATGACGGCCTTGGCCGGGATGCTGCCCATGTTGAACAGCACCATGCCGGTGTTGTCCGGCAGGGACGCGGCGTATTCGTCATAGCTGAGGACCTGGACGTCCTCGGAGGTGACCTGCGAGAGCACGCGCACCTTGGCGGTGAGCTGGGTGCCCCACTGCCGGGCGAAGGTATCGAAGGCCATTTCCAGCACCCGCGCATGTTCGCGGGCGAGGGTGGTGGGCCGGCTGAAGTCGTAGACCTCAACAGGTTTGGATTTGGAATGCGTACCCCGCGCAGGCACGCCTAAGGAAGGTGATTCTTGGACCGTCACATCCCGCACTATCGGCAGGCGGGCCGGGTGCGTAAGCAGTGAAGCTAGGTGCCTGCCGTGGCTTTGCGTTCGGCCACAATGCCCGGAATCAGCGACCGTACGTCCTCGCTCTGCCCGGACAGCACCACTATGTCCACCCGCCGGTTCTGCGCCAGTTCCGCCGCGGACAGGCCGGGGGTCAGCGGACGTGATTCGCCGTAGCCCACGGCCTTGATGCGGTCCTGGACCACTCCGCCCTTGGACACGAGGTAGCGCAGCACGTTAACCGAGCGGGAGGAGGAGAGTTCCCAGTCAAGGGCGTTGTCCGCAAACTGGCGCACCTGCGCGGTGTGCCCCTCAACGGAGACCTGGTAGGTGGTGGGCGCCAGGGCCGGCCCCACGGTATCCAGCACCCGCACGGCCTCGCCGGTGAGGTCGGCCAGGTCCGGGGCGAAGAACATTTCGGAACTGACCAGACGGATGGTCAGGCCGCGTTCATCCATCTCAAAGCGGACGGCGTCTTCCAGGCCCTTCTCCTGCAGGCCGGCATAGATGGCGTCCTGCAGCTGGGAGAGGTCATCAACTTCCTTCGCGGCGAGGGCGGCGTCGGGCTCGATGACCTCCTCGCTGTCCACCATCTCCGGCGGCACCACAATGCCGACGGCGGTGTCCACGGTATTGGTTTCCTCGGCACCAAATCCGGTGGCCAGGGACTCCTTGAGCTGGGCGAACTTCTCGGCGTCCACGCTGGACATGGCGAACAGGACAATAAACATGCACATCAGCACGGTGACCATGTCCATGTAGGAGGCCATCCAGCGTTCGTCCGGGTGCTCGTCCTCCTCTACCTTCGGGCGTCGCCGCTTGCTGGCGCTCACGCTGCGTCCTGCACCTTGTCGCCGACGTCGGCCTTGTCCGCCTTCTCACTCTTGGTGCCCAGGGCATGCGCCGGCACCATGGCACGGAGCCGTTCGCCGAGCAGCCGCGGCTGGCTGCCCGCCTGCAGGGCAAGGACGCCTTCCATCAGCAGGGTCATTTCCTCTGCTTCCAGATCGGCCAGGCGCTTGAGTCGGGTGCTGATGGGCAGCCAGATGAAGTTTGCCGACAGCAGGCCCCACAGGGTGGCCACAAAGGCGGTGGCGATCATGGGCCCCAGATGGTCGGGGGTGGAGAGGTTCTCCAGCACGTGGGTCAGGGACACCACCGTGCCGATGATGCCGATGGTCGGCGCGTAACCGCCCAGGCTGTTGAAGAATTTGACCGGGATCTTGTCGCTGGCGGTTTTGGTGGCCACTTCGTCCTCGAGCAGCATCCGCAGTTCCTCACCGTCCGTGCCGTCGGCGATGTTCTGCAGCGCCGTGCGCAGGAACGGATCCTCCACCTCGGCGGCGTCCTGCTCCAGGGACAGCAGGCCTTCGCTGCGCGCCTTCTCGGCCAGCAGGACCACCCGGTCAATGGTCTCCTGCGGCTGCGGGGTCTTACCCATAAAGGCGCGCGGAACGGCCTTGAAGGAGATCAGGAAGTCCTTCAGCGTTCCGCCGGCCAGCCCCACGGCAATGGTGGCGCCGAAAACCAGGATCATCGGGGCCGGGAGCAGCAGTGCGGAGACGTGGGCGCCTTCGAGGGTGATCATGGCGTAGAGCGACCCGAAGGCCAGGACTAACCCGATAATTGTTGCTGGATCCATTAGCTGTTCCTAGGGCGAAGGGGCACTGTCTTGCCGCCGGGCGTACTGTCCCCGGCTGTTTTGTCACCGGTTTTGTCACCGGCCGGCTCCGCGGAGAAAACCTCCGGCACCAGGCCCAGACCGGGCCGTTCGTAAATCTGCGGCGGAATGTCGCGGGCCATGGAAATCACCTGTGCCCGGTAGGCCGCAATCCGGTCGATGACCTCCTGCAGGCTTTCGGTCACGATGTATTTCGAACCGTCAACCATGACCAGCGTGGTATCCGGATTGACGTGGATCCGCTCGATCAGGTCAGGGTTGATCGCGAACTGAGCATCATTGAGACGCGTAAGTACAATCATTGCCCCGTCCAGGTTCGGTTCCGCAGGACTCCGATAGGTCCTCACCCCTACTTTCGGCCGGAATAACGCCGTCGTTAGGAAGACCGGCTGCGGCACCGCGGGAACAACGACGCCGGGGCACGCAAGGTGCGTGTCCGGTGCGGGTTAAGCGCGGAACGGCTCCGCTGCACACCGTGCCGCGGAGCCGTTCACCCGGAGAGGTCCCCGGAACTAGCGCTTGAGGTTCGTGAGTTCCTGCAGCACTTCATCCGAGGTGGTGATGATGCGGGCGTTCGCCTGGAAGCCGCGCTGGGCAACAATCAGGTTGGTGAATTCCTGCGAGAGATCCACGTTGGACATTTCCAGCATGCCGGACCCGATGCCGCCGCTGCCGGCCTCGCCGGGACCGGTGATGACGGCGTTGCCGGAGTTCACCGTGGCGGTGTAGCCCGAGTTGCCGGCCTTCTCCAGACCGGCAGGGTTGGTGAAGGTGGCCAGCGCAATGCGGCCCAGGGCGATCTTGGACTCGTTGGTGAAGGACCCGATCAGGGTGCCGTCCTTGGCGATGGAGAAGGATTCCAGGGTGCCGGCGCTGCGGCCGTCCTGGCCCGTCACCGAGGCGGTGCTGACACCGGCGTAGCTGGTCAGCGCCGTGAGGTCCACGGCCACGCCGTTTACGGTGAAGGTTTTGGGGTTGCCCGTGGACTGCACACCGTTCTCGAAGTTGAGCGTGACGTCGGTGGCGTCATCTGCCGATACCGTCCACCCCTCTCCGGGTGCACCGGAGGTGCCGACCCGGGTGAAGGTCATGGTGACTACGGAAACGTTGCCGTTGGCGTCGTAGACGTTCATGTCCTTGACCACTGAGCCGCCCGCCGGGGTTTCGGACGGGAGGTTGCCGCCCATGGTGGCGGTCTTGGTGGCGGAGGCCGGGGAGATGGCGCCGTCGGGCAGGGTGATGTTGCCTACCGCACCGCCGGTGTTGATGTTGCCGGCTGCATCGGCTGTCCAGCCCTGGACAATGCTGCCGTCGGTGGAGACCAGGCGGCCGGAGGCGTCGAGGTTGAAGGCACCGGAGCGGGTGTAAGTGGTCTGGGCGCCCTGGCGGGTAATGAAGTAGCCGTCGCCGGAGATCATCAGGTCCTCGGCCCGGCCGGTGGACTGTGCGGAGCCCTGAGTGAAGTTGGTGGTGATGCCGGAGACCAGCACGCCGAGGCCCACCTGTGCCGGGTTGCCGCCGCCGTTGTTGGCGCCGGGTGCGGTGGCGCCCTGGGTCAACTGGGAGAGGGTGTCCTGGAACTGGACGGCGGTGGCCTTGTAGCCGGTGGTGTTGACGTTGGCGATGTTGTTGCCGGTGACGTCAAGCATGGTCTGGTGTGAACGGAGTCCGGAGATGCCGGAGTAAAGGGAGCGAAGCATGGCTGGCGCCTTTCAGCTTGGGTGGTGCCGGGAGGTGGAGGGTTATGCAGTGGCTGGTGCGGGGACCGGCGCGGTGTCTTCCGGTTCGGTCCCGGGTGCGGTCCCGGGAGCGGAGCCCGGTGCTGCTGCCGGCGGTGCGGCTGCAGCTGTTGAGACGACGCCGGAGATGCTGTCCAGCTGGATGTCCACGCCGTCGACGTTGACGGTGGGAACACCGGCTGCGTAGGACACGGAACGGGCGATTCCGGTGACGGACTCCCCTGCTTCGTTGGTGTAGGTGACGGACTGGCCGATCAGCGCTGCCGCGGCAATGCGCATCTGGAGGGAGAAATTCTCTTCATCCATCTTGGCCATGGCGGTGAGCTGTTCCATGGAGGCCAGCTGGGTGGTCTGGGCGATCATCTCATTGGTGTCCATGGGCGAGCTCGGATCCTGGTTGCGCAGCTGGGTGACCAGCAGATGCATAAAGACCTCGCTGTCCAGGGTTTGTTTGGGCGCGCGGGTTGCTGCGGCGGTGTTTCCGCCGCCGATTGCCGCTATTGCGTCAACGGGCACAGTGGTCTCCTTTTCTAAGCCAGGAAGTCGATGGTTGAGGCCGTGCCGGTAAATCCGGGACGGAAAGTGCGTGGGACGGTGTCTGCCTCGGGCCGGCGCTGGCCCGGCGGCGCGTCGGTGCCGGTTCCGGGCCGCGGTTCTCCGTCGCCCCGTTCGGTGCCTTCCCTGCCCGGGGAGTCCTGTGAGGACAGGGAAAGGTTGGCGCTCATCCCGGAAGCGGCCAGGTCCCGGCGCAGGTCGGTCAGCAGGGTCCGCAGTGCCTCGCGGCCGGTATCGGAGGGCGCGAAGAGTTCAATCCGCACACCGTCGGCGCCTACGTGCGCACGGACGGTTACCGGGCCGAGGTTCTCCGGCGTGACGCTCAGGGTCATCACGTGTTCACCCTGCTGCGCGGTGGCGAGGCTGAAAAGCGGCTGTGCCACCTGGTTCAGCAGCGGTGTGCCTGGTGCCGGAGCGGGGTGCGCGGCTGCCGGGGCGGCGACGCCCTGCTGCGCGGCGGTTTGCGGAACGGGAACGGCGGCAGGAGCAACCGGTGCGACGGCGGGAGCGGCACCCTCCGGCGCCGGTACTCCTGGCACTGTCGTTCCGAGCGCGGCCGTTCCGTCAGTATCGTTGCCGGCCGCGGTGGAGAGCATGGCGGCGAAGGCGGTGGAGGAAGCAGGGCCAGCGGCAGCACTGACGCCGGCGCCTGTCCCCGTGGCCTGCCGGGATGCCGGCTGCGCTGCTCCCGGGGCAGCAGCCGGACCGGCCGAACCGGCCGACTGGCCTGCAGCGGACACGGTGGCGGTGGTGGCGGGAACCTGCGCAGCGTGCGCAGCTGAGCCGGCCTGGGTTGCAGTGTTCTGCTGGTGCGGAGCCGGGGCAGCGCTCGTTGCCGCGGAGGTGCCTGCGGTCTCGGTGGTGCCTTCCGTTGCGGTGGTGCCTGCGGTGCCGGAGGTGCCGGCGGTTCCCTCGGTCAGGGGTGCAGGCGCTGCAGGCACAGATGCCGCTTCCGAAGAGCCCGCACCGGGTCCGGGAAGGCGGGTAGCGGCGTTACCGGTGTTGATCGTAGCGGCACCACCGGCAGCGGTCATGATGCCGGCATTGGTGGCGGCGCTCGGTGCGGTTGCATTGGCGGCGGTGCTGGCCCCGGCCGGCGTTCCGGTTTCCGCGGATGCGGTTCCGGCAGGGACAGCGGCTGCTGCAGCGGGTGCCTCTTCCCCCGCAGATACGGTTTCTGCGGCGGCAACCGGACCGGCACCGGAACCGTCTGTCACGGGCAGGAACATGCCGGGCAGGCTGCTACCGGACAGGCCGGAAAACGCGGCGGCCAGGGCCGCTCCCCCGGCTGTCTCCGCCAACAGGGAGGCGCCGTGCAGGGAAGTACCGTCCTGAGAAGCATCCGCTGAGGAAACCGTCGTCGCGGACCCTGCAGCAGACGACGCAGCCGCGCCAGCTCGGGAGGCATCGGATGCATCTGCACCGGGCCCCGCGGACATCGTCCCCGCGTCGCGGCGCTGTGCCTTATTACCGGTGCTGTCCTTATTACCGGTGCTGTCCTGCGCGGCGTTGACGGCATCTTCGAGGGAGGAGCCGAAGCCCTGCGCCGCATCCTGCGAACCGGACCCCGCCCGGGCGCCGGTCAGTGCTCCGTGCAGGGCAGAGTCGCGTACCGCAGGGGCGGCAGGCCGGAGGAGCCCGGCGGCGGCACTCATGCTGCCGATCCCATCAGTGCGGCCTGCGCGGCCCGGGCGGAGGCGACCAGGTCAGAAATACCGGGAACGCCGGCAGCACCGGGCGCCGAAAGGGATCCGGCGGTGCCGGCAGTCTCGGTGGGCAGGATGCGCCGGATGGTGGTGATGTTGCTGTCGTTCTCCCAGGCATCCCGGATGGCAATGGTCTGCCCCGGCTGCGGAGCGTCCACGGCCTTTCCGTTGCCCAGATAGATGGCTACGTGTCCGCCGTCGTGGCTGAAGATCAGGTCGCCGGGCTGGGCCTGGGCCAGGGAGGCCACCTCGGTTCCGGAGTTCATCTGGTCCCAGGTGACGCGCGGCAGTGTGTAGCCAAGGTCCTTGTAGACATTCTGTACAAAGGAGGAGCAGTCCAGCCCCTGTGCCGGGTCATTGCCGCCCCAGATGTAGGGCAGGCCAAGGTACTTCTGCACGGCGTCGAGCACTTTGCCGTCGGCAGCGGCTCCGCCGGTGGCAGCCGCAGCGGCCCCTGCAGCCCCCGCGGTCCCGGTTGCCGCGGACGTCAGGGAGGACAGGGTGGAAGCGAACTGCGCATCCGTTCCCGTTGCGGACGACGTCGTACCGAGCGCAGCTGTTGTGGCACCTGCGGCGCCGGAGAGCTGGCTCAGGGTGCTCCGGATTTCGTCGATCCGCCCCAGGGCGTCAGTCATACTCATGAGTTGGCTTCCTTCTGCCGGCGGTGCCAGGCGGTGCCGGCAAGTTCATCCAGGATGGTTTGTTCTGCACGCAGGCTCTCGGCGGCTTCTGCCTCGGCGTGCTTGCCCTGCAGTTTTTCCAGGCCCACGGACCGGGCGCGGGCGGCGGAAAACTCGGCGCGCGCGGCTTCCACCTCGGCGGTCCGTTGCGTGCCCAGGGCGTTCAGGTCCGCGAGCATGCTCCGGGAGGAGGCGCGCGCGGCGGCAATGGCGTTCATGGTGGCGGCGTCCACCGCGTCGCTGCTGGAGGTTTCCAGCGAGGCATAGGCCTCAACGCGGGCCTGCCGGGCTTCGCGGTCACGGGCGTTGGCGGCAGAGAGTTCACCGGCTGCGCGGTCCTGCTGGAGCTGGCGCAGGCGAAGCAGGCCGGCCAGCGGAAAGGCACGGGACATTAGGACACCCCCAGCATCCGGGTCAGTTGGTGCAGCTGCGTCCAGGCGGTTTCCGCCGGGGTCTGTTCATCCATCCGCTGCTGCAGGAAGGCGTTGATGGCGTCTTCGTTATCCACTGCCGCGTCCACCAGCGGGTTGGAACCGCGCTGGTAGGCGCCGACGTCGAGCAGATCCTGTGCCGCCCGCCGCGCAGCCATGACCCGGCGAAGGGTGGAAGCCGCGTCGCTGCGTTCGCGCGGGTTGACGCGGGAGGCCACCCGGGAGATGGAGGCCAGAGCGTCCACGGACGGGAAGTGGCCGGAGACAGCGAGCTTGCGGTCCAGCACCACGTGGCCGTCCAGGATGGACCGGGCGCTGTCGGCGATGGGCTCGTTGTGGTCATCGCCGTCCACCAGCACGGTGTACATGCCGGTGACCGACCCCTGTTCACCGGTGCCGGCGCGTTCCAGCAGCTGGGCCAGCAGGGAGAAGGTGGAGGGCGGGTAGCCGCGGGTGGCGGGCGGTTCGCCCACGGAGAGTCCGATTTCGCGCTGGGCCATGGCTACGCGGGTCAGCGAGTCCATCATCAGCATCACGTCGGCGCCGCGGTCGCGGAAGGACTCGGCGATGCGGGTGGCCACAAAAGCGGCGCGCAGGCGCATCAGGGCCGGTTCGTCCGACGTCGAGACCACCACGATGGAGCGGGCCAGGCCTTCGGCACCCAGATCATCTTCGAGGAATTCGCGGACTTCACGGCCGCGCTCCCCCACCAGGGCAATGACGGACACTTCGGCGTCCGTGCCGCGGGCAATCATGGACAGCAGCGAGGACTTGCCCACGCCGGACCCGGCGAACAGGCCCATGCGCTGGCCGCGGCCCACTGTGGTGAGTGTGTCCAGTGCCCGCACGCCCAGCTGCAGCGGGGTGTCAATCCGGGTGCGGAGCATGGCGGAGGGGGTTTCGTGGTCCAGCGGGACCAGGGCTTCAATGTCCAGCGGGCCCTTGCCGTCGATGGGCCGGCCCAGGCCGTCCAGCACGCGGCCGAACAGTCCGGTGCCGGTGGGAACCAGCAGCGGGGTGCCCTTGGACCGGGCGGGGGCTCCGGCGGTCAGGCCGGTGAGCCGGCCGAACGGCATGCAGCGCACGCCTTCGCGGGTGGCGGCAACTACCTCGGCGTCGACGGCGGAACCGGGTTCACCGATGGACACCAGGTCACCCACACCGCAGTCCAGGCCGGAGATTTCCACGCTCAGGCCCAGCACGGAGGACACCCTGCCGACCCGCTGCGGGGCGGCGGTGCGGAGGGCGGCGGCGAAACCGGCGCTGCGGGGGCGCCATGCGGTGGCGGTCATCCGGCATCCTCGAGCAGGGCCCGGCGGGCACGCTCAAGAGCGCCGCTGAGGGAGGCATCGAGGTAGCCGTTGGGAAACTCGGTGACGGCGTCTCCGCGCTGCAGCCCGGCGTCGCCCACAAAGTCCACGCGGGCACGGCGGAGGGTCTCTTCATCCAGCGCTGCCAGGTCCACCGGATGCATCCGCACCCGCTGGACGAGGTCCGTGTCCACACCTTCCAGTGCACGCACCAGGGCGGAGCGGGCGGAGGCTTCGTCGTCGGCCAGTTCGCGGCGCAGCAGGGCTTCGGCCAGTTCGATGGCTGCTGCGGCGAGGGTGTCCTGCATATCGGTGATCAGGGCGATGGTGCGGCCTTCAAGGCTGAAGACCGCGGCGTTCAAGGTGGCGACGGTGCGGTTGATCAGTTCCTGCCCGCGGCGTACCTCATCCTCGTACTGCTCGCGCAGGGTGCGGCGCAGCAGCTCGGTATCCGCGGCGGCGGCGCGCAGGCCGGCGGCATACCCTGCGGCGTGGCCGCGGGCTTCCACCTGCGCATTGAGCTGGTCTTCGTCGGTGGCGCCCAGCGCGGTGTAGACGAGCCGGGAGAACGTCTGCTGTTCAGTAGACATATTCCTCCTCGTCCGCGTGGTGCACCTCGATGATGCCCTGGGCTTCCATTTCGCGAATGGCCCGGACAATGTTGGCGCGTGCCTCTTCCACCTGCGACAGGCGGGCGGGTCCGGAGACCTTGATTTCGTCGTCGAGCAATTCGCGGTTGCGTTCGGAGACGTTGGTGCGGATGGCGTCCAGCACCGCCTCGGTGGCGCCCTTCATGGCCAGGGCCAGGGTGCCGACGTCGATGCCGCGCAGCACCAGCTGCACGTCCCGGCGTTCGAGCTTGACCAGGTCGGCGAAGGTGAGCATCCGGGAGCGGACTTCCTCGGCAAGATCCGGATCGCGTTCCTCGAGGGCTTCCAGCAGGGCGCGTTCGGTGACGGCATCGGAGCGGTTGATGATGTCCACCAGGGGCTGCACCCCGCCGATCGCGTCCGACGCCTCGCGGGCGGCGCCCAGCGCGGACGCACGGGACTTCAGCGTTTCGGCGACCACGCGCACGGCCTCGGGCGTGGCCCGGGCCATGGTGGCGATGGCCTGCGCCACGTCGGTACGCAGTTCGGCGTTCAGGCCGGTCAGTACCGCGGAGGCACGCTGGGGGCGCATATGCGCCAGGACCAGGGCGATGGTCTGCGGCAGTTCCCCGTCCAGCAGGGAAATCACCTGGTTCGGTTCGGCGGTTTCGAGGAATTCGAAGGACTTGCCGGCCATGGAGGAAGCGAGGCGCTCCATCACGCCGGAGGCACGCTCGACGCCGAAGGAGGCTTCCAGCAGGCCCATGGCGACGTCGCGGCCGCCGTGGGCACGGCGGCGGCCGTCAACGGTCATGTCATAGAACTCGTTGATGGCTTTCTCGGCCAGGCTGGCATCCACGCGCTTGAGCCGGACGATCTCCGCGGCAATAAGCTGTGCTTCCGCCTCGGTGAACTGCTGCATCACCACAGCGGCGCGGGAGGTCTCCAGCTGCATCAGGATGACGGCGGCTTTTTGGATGCCGGTCAGTTCCTTGGTCTCGGGCTGGGCGGTGGGGACCAGCGCTAGCGGCATCCCCACCGGGGCCGTGGCAAGCTCGGTCATGACCGGGTCTCCTCCATGAGGTTACGCAGGTAGTCAGCGGTGCGGACCGGGTCCTGGGCGGCCAGCGCATCGAGCTCGGCGCGCTTGCGGTCCTGGTCCACGGTGGCGGCAACAATCTGCAGCGACGCCGTGTCCGTGGGAACTTCCGGCACCGGCTCGCCCAGCATGGCCAGGCCGGCGGCGGGCGCCAGCGGGTCCAGTTCGGGCAGTTCGCCGAGATCCACCACTTCGCGGTTCTGCCGGCGGGAGCGCATGGCGTAAGCCACGAGGGCCAGGATGACCACCAGCACGATGCCGGCCACGATGATGCCCATCTGCAGCATCTGGGCGCGGCGTTCGGCTTCCTCCGCTGCCTGCGCGTCGGCCAGGGCACCCTGTGCCTGGGCTGCGCCGTCGGCGTTGAAGGACACCATTTCCACGGTGATTTCATCCCCGCGTTCCACGTTGATGCCGGCGGCGGAGGCCACGAGGGCTTCCAGGTCCGCGACGTTCAGTCCGGCGGCGGCCTGCGTGTTCAGCGCCACCGAGACCGTCTGCCGGTTCAGGGAACCGGCCGGGATCTCCCGGGTTTCGGTGACCTTGTTGACCGCGTTGTTCTTGGTGCTCGTCTCGGAACGGAAGGACCCGTCGTCGTTCCCCCCGTTGGGCACGGCGATGTTGTCCGGGCCCAGTACGCCGGCGGCGGTGTTGCCGTTGGCGCCGGTGTATTCCTCCACGCTCGTGGACTCGTTCAGTGCCGGGGTGTCCTGCGGTGCGTTGAAGGACTCCTCCACCCGGTTGGCGGATTCGTAGTTCATGTCCGCGGCCACTGCCACGGTGGCGTTGCCGGGGCCCACCACGCGGTCCAGCATGGACTGGACGGAGGCGCCCACGCGCTGCTCGTAGTCCGTGGCCTGCTTGTCCGCCGAGCCGGTGGCGCCGACACCGACGGCGGAGAGCACCGTGCCGGTGGCATCAATCACGGCCACGTCGGTGGACTGCATACCGTCCACGGAGGCGGAGGTCAGGTGGACAATGGCCTGCACCTGGTCCGCGGTAAGCGTAGTGCCGTTGGCGGTTTCGACGAAGACCGACGCGGTGGGATCAGACTTTTCGGAGACAAACACGGTGTCTTCGGGGATGGCCAGCTGCACCGAGGCGTTCTTGACGCCGTCAATGGACCCCACGGTCTTGGCGATTTCGCCTTCCAGGGCCCGCTTGTAGGTGACGGACTGCTGGAATTCGGAGGAGGTGACCCCCATTTCATCCAGCAGCGAGTAACCGCCGGTGGAGGCGGAGGGCAGGCCGGCGCCGGCGGCCTTGAGCCGCTGGTCGTAGACGTTTTCCTCGGGCACCATGATGGTGCCGCCGCCGCCGGCAATTTCGTAAGGAACGCCGTCGGTCTTGAGCTGTTCCACAATGTTGTTGGCGTCCTCGGCCTGCAGGCCGGAGAACAGCGGCGTGTACGCGGGCTTGGTCAGCCAGGACGCCAGCAATGCCACGCCGAGGGCCAGGACGGCGACGCCGATGATGGCGATGGTTTTCTGGGCGAGGCTGAATTCCCGGATGGTGGAGCCGAAGCGGCCGGCCATGCCTTTCACTGCCGGCGGCATCAGGCCTGCATCCGCATGATCTCGTTGAACGCGTCAACGCCCTTGTTGCGTACTGCGGCAACCAGTTCCAGTGTCAGGGACGCCCGGGTGGAGGCGATCGTGGCGGCGTGGATGTCATCCAGATCGCCGGTGACGGCCTGCACGGCGAGGGTCTTGGACTGGGCGGACAGATCGGTGACGTTGTCCACGGCTCCGGTCAGCGAGGAGGCGAAGGAGGATCCGTCGGTGGAGACGGCCGGCTTCACCATCTCAACGTAGGCCGTGGGCGTGGTGCCGCTGACGGCCGCGATGGCGGGAACAGGCATTAGGAGCGTCCAATCTGCAGTGCTGCTTCATACGTGCTCTTGGCACGGTCAACGACGGCGGCATTGGCTTCATAGCCGCGCTGGGCGAGGATCAGGTTGCCCATCTGTTCCGAGAGGTCAATGTCCGGGTAGCGGACGTAGCCTTCCGCATCGGCCAGGGCGTGGTCCGGCTGGTAGACCATCCGGCCCTCGGCGTCGCCGTACTGGACGCCGGAAACGTAGACGCCGTTGCCTTCCGCGCCTTCCTGGGCTACGACGTAGCGGGCCTGGAAGGCGGCGCCGTCGGTGCTGGAGACGTTGTTGGCGTTGGCCAGGTTGTCGGAGACCGCGTCCAGCCACTTGCGGTGCGTGGTGAGGCCGGTGGCGGCAATGCCGATGGCGTCAAAAGTCATTAGTTGGTCCTCATTGCGGTGCGGAGGGAGTTGGCTTCTCCGCCAACGGCCTGAGTGGCGAACTGGTAGCGCAGCACGGTATCGATGTTGGACAGGGTTTCCGTGTCCAGGTTGACGTTGCTGCCGTCCAGGCGGGTGGGCTCGAGGGAGCGTGATGTGGTGGCGGTTGCCGCACCGTTGCCGGCCTTGACCGATTTGGCGAGGGCGTCTTCGAAGCTGACGCGCTGGGCCTGGTAGCCGGGGGTATTCACATTCGCAATGTTGTTCGCGATGGCGCGCTGGCGGAGGGCCAGCCCGTCCAGGGCACTTTGCAGCGCAATGGAGGAAACGGAATCGAACACAGTGGAACCCAGTTCTCGCTAAAGGGACAGTGCGGCCGATCCGTGGCCTAATGCGTGAGCGATCCATGCTCACTGGGAATTATCGGCATGGCGCAAATCCATGTAAGTGGAATGCCGAGTAATTTTTTTACTTTTTGCAGGTATGCGTTACGCGGAAAGACAGCAGCCTTGCTTTTGGAAATCAGCAAGTACCCTTGGTATTTGTTTTTCGACGGCACCCTGAGGTTTTTGACTTCCCGGTTATCCGTCGACTTCCAGATAAACCGGTGCCGAGGACGGTCCGGGAATGCTGTTAATCAGCATGGACTGCTTGCGGTTGGTGCGGGATTCGCTGCGCAGGTGGGCGTAGGCCCGGGCCTGCGCCTTGGACAGCAGCCGGGCGCGCGTTGCCAGTTCCTGGGGCAGCGGACCGAGTTCGGCCGGCGGCTCCCATTCGGCGGCCAGTTCGTTGGCCTGTTCCACCAGCGACTGTCCTTCCAGGAAGGCCTCGAGGTTGTCTTCGAGCTGCGTCAGGACGGTTTCCCAGAGCAGGAAGTTGGCCAGGTCCGCCGGGGTGCGGTAGGGCTCCGCGGATTCAGCCGACACCGAGGACCCCTCCCGGGATGCCGGCCGCTGCCGGTGCGGCGCCGGCGGCCGGGAGCTGGCCGGCGGCGTCATGCCAGGCCAGCCGGATCGGCTCCAGCAGGTCAATGCACTCGCGCGTCAGTTGCGCGTCGCGGCTGATGTTGGCGTTCATCAGGGTGGAGAGCGAATAGGTGTACAGGGCGTGCAGGTTCTCCCCGCCCTCCCACACATCGGTCTTCAACGTGCCGAGCAGTTCGGTGATGATGGCCTGGGCATGGAGCAGGTTTTCCGAGGCCACCTGCCAGTTGCTGTTCCGCTGCGCTTCTTCGGCCCGGGCCAGGTCCAGCAGCAGCCGGTCGTAGAGCATGGTCAGCAGCCGCGCCGGTGAGGCGGAGAGCACTGCGTTCCGGGCATATTCGGCGCGTTTGGCCGCAAGTCCGTAGTTCACGGTCACTTCTTACTCGAGTTGGCGGAGAGGGAATCGAGCTGGCCGGTCAGCCAGTCCATCTGGCTGTTCAGCGAGCCGAGTTTGACTTCCAGGTTGGTCCAGATGAGCTTTAGCGTGGATTCGCGGGAGGCCAGCCGGCGGTCCCAATCCTCCACCTGGGTGTTTAGGGTCCGCACCATGGATTCCTGGCTGGTGATCCGCTTGGTGATGGAGCCGTCGTATTTGTCCGACGCGGCTTTGCCTGCGGTTTCGACCCGGGCAGCAATGGCGGCCAGCGCGCCCTGGGTCTTCTCCGGATCCGCCTTGAGGGCGGCGGTGAACTTCTCGGCGTCGAACTCGACCGTGCCGTACTTGGTGAGGGTGATGCCGATGGTCGACGTCGAACTCCCCTCCAGTGCGCCGGTGGCGGCGTCCATGATGGACTGCTTCAGGGAGCGGGTGGCCGAGTCTCCGGTGAACACGCCGCCGACGGTTTTGGTCACGCCGTCCGAGGTATTCACGCTGACGGTGGAGTTCCGGTCGATGTAGGTGAACACGTCGGTGAGGCTGGCGACCAGGGAGGCGGCGACGTCGGAAATGGCTTTGGTGTCGCGGCTCACGGCGACGGTGACGGGGTCGGTGGACACCGCGGAGACGGTGATGTCGACGCCGGGCATCAGGTCCGCGAAGGTGTTGGTGGCGGACGTGATTTTTGTTTCCGCGCCCGGAACACCGGCCCAGAGGGTAACCTCGGCGTCGGAACCGGCACGGATGGAGCCCAGATCGGTGCCGTTCTGGGAGACAGTGAATGCCCCGGCGGCGCCGGTGGCGGCGGCACTGAACTGCATGCGGTACTGCTGCACGCCGTCCACGCTGCCGGCGGCGATCTTCACGGCCGTGACACCCAGGTTGGCCTTATTGACGGTGCTGATCACCTCGTCCAGGCTTTTGCCGGCGGTGTCCAGCTCGGTGATGGTTCCGTTGGCGGAGATGGCGAGGGCGTCACCGTTGGGCCAGGCGGCCATGGCACCGGAGAGGGATACCTGGGCGGTGGCCAGTTTGTTGACGGTGAGGTCCAGCGAACCGGCGGCGGCACCGGGCTTTACGGTCGCCTGAACCGTCTCCGCACCGGTGACGGCGGCATACCGATCGGTGCCACCTGCCTTGGCGATTTTCCCTGCGGCCTCGGCCAGCGAAGCGATTTTGGTGTTCAGGTTCTGCAGGGCCGTGGCGAACAGCTTGTTGGTTTCGACCTTTTGCTTGAGCATCGCCTGCGGGCGGGCTTCGATCTTCATCAGGTCAGCAATCATGGCGGTGGTGTCGATGCCACTGATCAGCCCGTCAATGCCTAGCGCCATGGAAATGCTCCTTGAGAAGTCCTGCTGGAAGAGTGCTGCCGGTAGTGCTGTGAAAAACCGAAGGCAGGGAATGGGCTGGCGGCGGGAAGCGTGAGGTCCAAGTCATGTTTCCCCGCCGCCAGCGGCCATTCACCTGCCGGCTCTGCGGTTACTGCTGATGAATCTGGTCAGGCGGTGCTACTACTGCAGGAGCGACATAACGCCGGAGTTCATCTGGTTGGCCTGGGCCAGCATGGCGGTGGCTGCCTGGGACAGGATCTGGGACTTGGTGAAGTTACCCATTTCCTGAGCCATGTCCGTGTCGCGGATGCGGGAGTTGGCCGAGGAGAGGTTCTCCACGGACACCGCGATGGAGCGTCCGGTGGATTCCAGGCGGTTCTGCTGTGCACCGAGGGTGGCGCGCTGCTCCGAGGTGCTGGCGATGGCCTTATCCAGAGCCGCGATAGCCTTCTGGGCACCGGCCTCGGTGGAGACCGAGAGCGCAGTATCGCCTGTGCCCTTCAGCGTCGTCATTGTGCCGGCAACGTCCGCCAGATCGACAACGATGGTGTCCTCAGCAGAAGCGCCAACCTGAATGCTCACGTTTGCCTTGGTTACTGTCGCGTCAACGTTGTTCGTATTGTCCAGCAGCTGAATGCCGTTGAAGTTGGTCTTCTCGACAATGCGGTCGAGCTCGCTCGTGAGAGCGGTGACCTCGGACTCGATGGCTCCGCGAGATGCTTCATTGTTCGTATCATTCGCGGACTGCACGGCCAGGTCGCGCATCCGGTTGAGGATGTTGTGGACCTCGGTCAGGGCGCCTTCAGCGGTCTGGATGAGGCTGACGCCGTCCTGAGCGTTGCGGCCGGCAACCTGAAGGCCGGAAACCTGGTTCTTCAGGCCTTCCGAGATCGAGAGACCTGCAGCGTCGTCGGCAGCACGGTTGATGCGCATACCGCTGGAGAGGCGCTCCACCGACTTGGCCTGCTGCGTCTGGTTCAGGTTCAAGTTACGCATGGCGTTGAGCGATGAAACGTTGGTGTTAATTGTGAAACCCATGATGTATTCCTCCGTGAGCGGGCTGTGTTCGCAGGCCCGTCCGTGGGCCTGCAACCATAGCTATCGGCGGAGCATCATTCGGTGTTAGGAATTCGGGAAAAGTTTTTTAAACCTTTTCCTCAACGGATTATTGGCCGGTATTCGCAGCCGGAGCCCCTAGGACGCTGCAGGATTGAACAGCGGAGGCAGTACCGACGCGGCAGGCATGACCGGCGCCAGGTGATGACGGGTAATACCGCCGGCCGTCCGGTCCCCCACTGAGGTTAGGTAGGCGTTCCGGCGGGCCGGAGAAATCCGGGAAGAGATCTGCGGGGCAGCACCCTCGTCCGAGTAATGCGTGCCCAGTCCGTCGCGGAGCAGGCGGACGGCTTCGGCACGCTGCTGGGAGACGGCGGAATGGGTGCTGCCCAGCTCTTCGGCCAGATCCTTCACCGTGCGGTCATGGAAGTAGATCTCCTCCACGATGTACCGCATCTTCTCCGGCAGCGCGGCCACAGCGGCGGTCAGGTACTTCAGCCGCTCCGAGGCCAGCAGCGACCCTTCCGGGGTGGGCAGGTCCGTGACAAGGAAGTCGGAGACGGACTCATCCAGGCTGGACACGGTGCGGGAGGCATCGGTCAGGGCATCCTGCGCCACGGTACGGTCGACGCCGAGGGCGGAGGCAATCTCATCCACGTTCGGTGTGCGGCCCAGGGCAGCGGTGAGGGTTTCCTTGACGGCCAGCGTTTCCTTGATCCGGCGGCGCGCGGAGCGGGTGGCCCAGTCGCTGGAGCGCATCTCGTCCGCGAACGCGCCGACAATGCGGCGGCGGGCGTAGGCACCGAATGGCACCCCGAGAGTCGGATCGAAGGAATCCGCCGACGTTATAAGGGCTATGGACCCGGCGGACGCCAGATCATCACGCGAGAGGTGCGTGGCTTTGGCGCAGACTTCGGATACGAGATAGCCAACCAGCGGCAGATTTTCCACCACGAGGGCATTGCGTTCAGCGCGATTCAATTTTTGGACCCCCAAGCCCTTGTTTCCCCAAATGACCCAACTGTTTTTTCCAGTTGCCCAACTGTCTCCAGTTGTGCGCCGGCTTCGTGGTCAGTGGCTGAGTCCCCTGCGGTATCCACGCTCAAGCGCTTTAGCTGAAACATACCACTAACATTGAGAGGGAACCGGCCGATAGTCATTTGTGGCGGACAAATAGCCAGATGTACGCCAAACCGAAGACTTTTGCCGCAGGTTGGGGCCTGGAAGCAGACGTCTTAGTTCTGCTTATAGATATTCAGTGCACAACCTAGGAGGTGAGCTAAGCATGGGTACCCAGAAACTCTCGGCGCTTCTCTGGGAGGAACGCGAGTTATTGGAACTTCTTGTGTTCAAGCTCGAAGAAGAACAATTGCTGCTTACCTCCGGGAAAACCAAGTGGCTGACGCATGCCACCCGTGAAGTGGAGCAGGTTCTTGAGCGCCTGCGCGCCGCCGATCTGGGCCGCGCCGTCGCCGTCGCCGGCCTGGCCGCGGAGTGGGGCACTGCCGAAGACGCGACCCTGCGCGAGCTGGTGGCCGCTGCCCCACCCGGACCGTGGACCGAGATCTTCGGCGCCCACCTGCAGGCCATGACGGAGCTGACCGTGAAGATCCGCGAACTGCGGGACATCAATGAGCAGTTCCTGCGCACCGCCGCGCGCTCGGCGCAGGAAACCCTGGCCGGGCTGAATCCCGAAGCCAATACCTACACGGCGTCCGGCACCTCGGCCGCTCATACGTCAGCCGCACGGCTGGTTGACCAGAACATCTGACGTTAAGGACCTCTAAGCAATGAGCACCTTCAGCGGCCTTAACACGGCGTACACCGGCCTCTCGGCCGCCCGCAAGGGACTGGACGTAGTGGGCCAGAACGTGGCGAACGCCAATGTGGCCGGCTACACCCGCCAGCGCCTGAACACCTCCGCCGCCCCCTCGGTGGCGCCCACCGGCAAATTCGCCGCCGGCACCGGCGTGGGCCAGGGTGTGTCCGTGGATTCCATTGCCCGTCTGGGCAGCCTGCAGCTGGATACCCGGGTGCGCAGCACCGCCGCTGTGGCCGGCTACTCCGCGGTCCGCGCAAATGCGCTGATCGATCTGGAGGACAGCTTCAACGAACCCGGTGAAAACGGCCTCTCCGCTGCACTGCAGAACTTCTCCGCCGCGTGGCAGGGCATGAAAAACAGCCCCGGCGACAACGCTGCCGCTGCCGTGCTGCTGAACGCGGCAGGCGGCGTCGCCGGCCAGATCGCCAACGGGTACAACACCGTCAAGGACCAGTGGAACAGCACCCGCGGCTCGCTCAATGACATGGTGGGCGAGCTCAACGCCAGCGCCGCGCAGCTGGCCGCCCTCAACGGTGCTATCCGGTCCACGCTCGCTTCCGGCGCCTCCGCGAACGAACTGGTGGACCAGCGCAACGCCCTGGCGACCACCATCTCCGCCCTGAGCGGCGCCACCGTCCGGGAATCCGCGGACGGCATGGTGGATGTGCTCATTGACGGCAACGCCCTGGTCTCCGGCACCAACGCCCGTACCCTGCAGGTCACCGGCGGTACCTCCATGGAGGACTCCCGGGAAACCGCCGTGGGCTGGACGGACCGTCCCGGCACGGCAGGAATCAGCAAAGGCGAAATTGCTGGTGCCGTTTCCCTGCTCGCCTCCGCCGGCAGCGGCGGCGTCTTCGCGAAGGCCGCAGCGTCCTACAACGAGGTAGCCGCCACGCTGGCCGCCTCCGTCAACGAACTGCATGCGCAGGGCGCCACCACAGCGGGGACCACCGGACTGAACTTCTTCGCCGTCGGCAATCCGGCAGCCACCACCCTGAAGGCAATCCCGACGAATGCCTCCGGCATTGCCGCCGGGTACCCGAACGCCGGTGCCCTGGACGGTAGCCTGGCCGAAGCGATCTCCCAGCTCGGCTCCAAGGCCGGTTCCGCGGACAAGGTGTGGAGCGGCTTCGTCACCGCCACCGCGGCCCAAAGCCGGGCGGAACTGCAGCAGGCCACCCTGGCCGGCGTGGCTTCCTCCTCGGCCGTGGACCTGCAGCTGTCCAACGCCTCGGTGGACCTGGACGAGGAGAACGTGAACCTGCTGATGTACCAGCACGCGTATCAGGGCGCCTCGCGCGTTATGAGCGCCATTGACGAAATGCTTGACACCCTCATCAACCGCACCGGAATTGTGGGAAGGTAACCCGTGATCAGCCGCACCACCAACCAGACCATGGCCCGGACGGCCCAGCAGAACCTGCAGGCCAGCATGTCCCGGATGGCCAAGCTGCAGGAGCAGGTCACCTCCTCCTCCGCCATTGCCCGTCCCTCCGACGATCCCACCGGCACCGCCAACGCAATGAAGGTCCGGGCCGAAATCCGGGCCAACACCCAGCACGCTTCCAACGTGAGCGACGCCGAGGGCTGGCTCAGTGTCACCGACGGTGCCCTCGCCAACACCAACAAGATCCTCGGGCGGGTCAAGGATCTGGCGCTCAGTGCCAGCACCGGCACCATGTCCCCCACGGACCGTCAGGCCATTGCCACCGAGCTGGAGGGCCTGAAAACGGACCTGCTGCGCGAGGCCAACACCACCTACCTGGGCCGCACCGTCTTTGCCGGCACCTCGGACACCGGCAAGGCCTTCACCCAGGATGCCGCAGGCACCTACGACTACAGCGGAAGCGGCACCCCCACTACGCGCCGATTGGACAGCAGTACGCTCATGCGCGTTGATACCGATGGTGAAGCAGTCTTTGGCAAGGGCGAGAATTCCGTCTTCCGGCTGGTGGATGACCTGGTCTCCGATCTGAAGGCCAACAAGGATTCCTCCGGGTACCTCACCAAGATCGACGCCGCCGCCGACACCGTGCTGCGCGAACACTCTGCCCTGGGTGTGCGGCACGCAGCGACACTCAAGGCCAAGGACACCCTGGCGGACCAGTCCATCAGCCTGGAGACCCGCCGCTCCGGCATCGAGGACCTGGATACCGCCAAGGTCATCCTGGACATGAAGCTGCAGGAAGTCGCCTACCAGTCGGCCCTGGCCGTCACCGCACGGGCACTGCAGCCGACGCTGATGGACTTCCTGCGATGAGCACGGGCCTGACGTTCCTGACGCCGCCTCCCGGACTGGCTCCGGAGGTGCATTTCGAGCTGGAAGAGATCGACGGCGCCGCGGGGCTGTTCGCCCTCACCGCCGCGTCCGGCGGCAACCACCGCCTCTATGTACTGGACGCTTCGGTGTACCTGCCGGACTACCATCCGGAAATCACCGACGACCAGCGCCGCCAGCTGGACCTGGCCACTTCCGAGGACGCTGCGGTGCTGGTGGTCGCCAACCCGGCACTGGACGGCACCACCGTCAACCTGCTGGCACCGATTGTGCTCAACGTCCACACCGGCAGCTGCGCCCAGGTCATCCTGGAAGGCCAGGACTGGCCGGTCCGTGCTCCGCTGGAGCCGGTCGCCGCGTAACCCCCGGCCTAGCGGGACCACGCCAAGCCGGCCGGACCCACCACACGAAAAAGGAGCACACCCCGCGGGGTGTGCTCCTTTGGTGTTTCTCGGCTGTTAGGCGAAGTCGGCCGTGGCCGGATCCGCGCCGTAGCGGGTGCCGTTGTCCAGCGCGTTGATGGCCTCAATGTCCTCATCGCTGAGCTTGAGGTTCAGCGCTTCCCAGTTTTCCCGGATCCGGGACTCGGTCACGGACTTGGGGATCACGATGCTGCCCAGGGCCAGGTGCCAGGCGATGACCACCTGGGCCGGAGTGGCGCCGTCGTACTTCGCGGCGATCTCCACCAGCTTGGGATCCTCGAGCAGGCCCTTGCCGGAGCCCAGCGGGGACCAGGACTCGTGCAGGATGTTGTGCTCTGCCTCGAAGGCGCGCAGGTCGGCCTGGTTCAGGTACGGGTGGGTTTCCACCTGGTTCAGGACCGGGACCACGCCGGTGGCGTCGATGATTTCCTGCAGGGCTTCCTTGGTGAAGTTGCAGACGCCGATGGACTTTACGCGGCCCTGCTTCTGCAGTTCCACGAGGGCCTTCCAGGTGTCCACGTACTTGTTCTGCTTCGGCTGCAGCCAGTGGATCAGGTACAGGTCCAGGGTTTCCAGGCCGAGACGCTCCATGGAGGCGTCGAAGGCCTTCAGGGTTTCTTCGTAGCCCTGGTCCGCGTTCCACACCTTGGTGGTGATGAACATGTCCTCGCGGGGAACCGACGTGGCGGCAATGGCGCGGCCGACGCCGGCCTCGTTGCCGTAGATCTTGGCCGTATCGATGTGGCGGTAGCCAACCTCGAAGGCCTGCCCCACTACCTTTTCGGCAACCTCGTCCTCAACCTGCCACACGCCGTAGCCGAGCTGGGGAATGGTGTTGCCGTCATTAAAAGTCAGAACCGGTGATGTAGTCATTCCCACATCCTTATCCCGCGGGCCCCCGGAAACAAAGCCGATAAGCTCACCGCGAAAAGAGCGCTGACCCTATTCCCGTTTCCCGTGAATACTTTGCGGGCGGGGTTCGAGGTGGGACGGATCCTCGAGGCCCCCGGAACCTCGGTTTGCGGCCTGTTCAGCGTACGAGCCCAACTTCGGTCAGGTCATTCAGCAACTGGGCCTCTCTCCAATTGGCCAGTCCCGACCGGGGAGTCTCGTCAGCGCCCAGGGCCGGTTCCTGAACCAGGATGTCACTCAGCGTCTCCTGCACCGGACGCAGCTGAAGCCCGGCATCGACGGCACGCTTGTTGGATCTCGCGTTCATGCCGTGCCATTCGGGATCAACGAGCCAGAAGGGCAAAGACCCTTCCCCCGCCCATTCATTGACGCCTTGCTGCAGCAGCCATTGTTCCGGGGCCGCGATAACCGGCCCCTGATGCCCGGCAATGGAACGCGCAATGTTCGTGTGTTCGAGGAAGGAGAGAGGGTTGCCGACAGCATTGAAAATGCCACCGGTGCGGTTTGCCGCCATACGGACCAGCCAGGCGGCAAGGTCGCGGACATCGATCATGGCGGTGGGCAGCTCCGGCGCATCCGGCACGAGGACGGTACCGGTCTCGTTCGAAGGGCTGGCGAATCGGCGGACCCAGTAGGTGGTGCGTCCGCTGGGATCGCCCGGGCCGCCGATCAGTCCAGCCCGGGCAATCACACTCCGGTCCGGGCCGAAAGCTGCCAGCACAGCATCCTCGCAAGCCACTTTGGCGGGCCCGTAATCATCCGGCGTGGCCATTTTGTCGGCTTGGAGGGGAGGTAAACGAGGTGAGTCTTCGTCCGCGCCCACCTCTTTTTGAGATGCATAGACATTTCCCGTGGACACAAAAATGTATCGGTCGGCGGCCTTTTCAAGATCCCGAACAGAACGCTGCACAAATGCCGGCTGCCGGGCCACGTCGATTACCGCATCCCACCGGTCCATGCCCAGTTTCTGCAAAGCATCGTCGTTTTCGCGATCCGCACGAACGAGACCGGCGCCCGGCGGCACGCTGTCCCCGCGTGCCACACACGTGACGTCGTGACCCATCGCCAGCGCGGCCTTTGCGACGGCGAAACCGAGCCAAGCCGTTCCACCCAGTACAAGAATCCTCATGCGATGACACTCACAGTTTTGGAACGGAAAAGCACTGGTTTATGCCGCCGGCACAACGCAAACGGCGCTTCCAGCGAGGTGGGGGGTCACCAAATGCGGCAATCCCCTACCGCAGCGCAGCTTCGTTCAACGCCCGCTCGGCTTCGGCCACATCGTCCTGCACCAGGGCAGCCCGGCGGTGCACGTTCTCCAGTCCGGCCGAGGCAATCCCCCAGCGCTCCCCTTCCAGCCGGGACATGGCCGCGGCTTCCGCGGCGGCGGCCAGGGAGTTGCCGCTGCGCGAGAGGGCGCGGTGCACGGCGGTCATGGCGCCGGGAATGTTCTGCCCGCTGCTGGGCTGCTGCTGCTGGGCCTGGGTGCATACGGCGCGCACGCGCGGCAGCAGTGCCGCCAGGTCATTGGCAACGGTCACCAGCCCGTTGTAGAGGGCGTCATCCTCCACGCCCTCCAGCATCTGGTAATAGCGGTCCAGGCCGCGGGTAAACCGGTCATGGGCACGGCGCCACACGCCCTTGCCGAGTTCGACGTCGTCCTTCCGCCCCTGCCGGGCGGCTGCAAAAAGTGCCATCTACGTCCTACTACAGGTACTGACCGGGGCCCGAGTGCGGTTCCTGCCGCGGGCTACCCGTTCCCTGGGGTCCCTGCGCACGGTGCGGTTCCCCGTCATCTCCAATAACAACTCCCGGGGCCAGCATGGTCCCGGGCGGCAGCTGGCGCAACTGCAGGCGGCCGGCAGCCATTTGGTTGGCGGTCTGCTGGGCGGCGATGGCCGTCTGGATGCCGCGGAACAGCCCTTCCAGCCAGCCGACCAGCTGGGCCTGCGCAATCCGCAGCTCGGCGTCGGTGGGGGTGGCATCGTCCAGGAACGGCAGGTTGATGCGGTGCAGCTCATTCACGAGCTCCGGCGCCAGCCCGTCCTCCAGCTCACTCACCGAACGGGCATGGATTTCCGCCAGCCGGTTCCGGGCGGCATCATCCAGGGGTGCATTGCGCACCTCTTCGAGCAGCTGCTTGATCATGGTGCCGATCCGCATGACCTTTGCGGGTTCATCCACCAGCTCATTCAGCTTGGCCGGGCCGCTTTTGGACTTGTGATGCCCGTCCGCAGACTGGCCCTCCATCCCCTGGCCATCAGCCTGGTGCCCCGCCGCGGCGCCGTTCCCGGCAGCAGCCGCGCCGCCGGTATCGCCTGCAGGGGCGCGCCCTGTTCCGCCGTCGTCAGGGGTCTCGGGTGACTTCTGTCCAACCGGAACGTCCGCGGCCTGCGGCCGTTCGGAGGATCCGTTCTGTTCAGTCATGGGATTAATGCTCTCACGGTTGGTTCCGGTTGCCGCCGGGGTGGTCAGCTTTCCAGCTCTTCCTCGCGGTTTTTCGCGTATTCGCCGTCCGGGCTCAGCCCCGCGACCTGGGCGCCGGCGTTCAGCTGGCCGGCGGTGTAATGCCGGCTGTCGAACTCGGGGCCGGAGGCCTTCTCCTCGGCGGGCAGGTTGATGTCCTGTTCCAGGTGCCCGTCTTCATCCTCCACATTGGGGGCGGAGGTGGCGCTGATGTCTTCGCGGAGGTGCTCCGGCAGCGCCTCCAGATCGTCTTTTTTTCGCATTCCTCCACCCAATCAGCATCCGCGCGGACACTCAAGGGAACGCAACAAAGGGACGTGAACGGGCGACGGCGGTGCCGCAGCTTCCGAAAAAGCCGCGGCACCGCCGTCGTGGTTGGGCCGGCTATGCAGCCGTCAGCAGCAGCGTCCCTCGGGGTTGGCGTCCTGCCGGTCCATCTTGTCCCGCCAGAACTCCCGCTCGCTCATCAGCGGCGATTCGCAGCCGGACGCCGCGTGGAAGTCCGCGTACTTGCGGTAGGCGTCCTCCCCCATCACGTCCCGGAAGAACCGCACGAACCCGGCCACGCCCTGCCGGACGGCAACTGCGGCGCTCATGAATGCGCTGCCCGTTTCCCGGGCCGGTTCTCCTCCGGCAGGGCATCCCACTGGGCCATGATCTCCTTCTCCGCCGGCGTGGCCAGGAAACCTGCCGGTGCGAAGGTCCGCGACGGAACGGCTGGGTCCTCCGCGCTCGGGGCGCCGCCGGCCCGGTAGGATCGGATGCTGGCAATAACGGCCGTGATGATCACAATGATCGCCAGCGTCACGAAGACCACGGACAGGGTGGTCTGGATGAGCGTATTGCGCACCACCGCCTCCATGGCTTCCACGGTTTTGGCCGTACCGAAGCTGGTCTTCCCTTCGGCCAGTGCCGCCTGGAACGCCTCGTGGTTGGCCCAGTAGCCCACGGCGGGGACCGGGGAGAAGATCTTGTAGAACGACGCCGTGATGGTCACCACTGCGGCGAAGCCCAGGGGCAGGACCACAATCCAGAGCCATTTGAACGCGTTCTTCTTCGCCAGGATCGCCATGCAGATGGCCAGCGCAATGGCGGCCAGCAGCTGGTTGGCAATGCCGAAGAGCGGGAAGAGGGTGTTGATCCCGCCAAGCGGGTCGGTGACCCCCATCAGCAGGATGGACCCCCAGCCGGCCACCATGATGGCCGTACACACCCAGGCCCCTGTCCGCCAGGACATGTCCCGGAATTTCGGAACGAAGTTGCCGATGGAATCCTGCAGCATGAAGCGGGCCACGCGGGTGCCGGCGTCCACGGCGGTGAGGATGAACAGGGCCTCGAACATGATGGCGAAGTGGTACCAGAAGGCCATCATGGACGGCCCGCCGATCAGCGAATGCATGATGGTGGCCAGGCCGACGGCGAGGGTGGGCGCGCCGCCGGTGCGCGAAACAATGGATTCCTCTCCCACGTCAGTGGCCAGGGAGGAGAGCATGTCCGGGGTCAGGTTCACGCCGGCCAGGCCCAGGCTGTTCACGAAGGCAACGGCGCCTTCCACCGTGCCGCCGGTGGCACCGGCGGAGGCGTTCATGGCGAAGTAGATGCCGCGGTCAATGGAGATGGCCGCCACCAGCGCCATGATGGCCACGAAGGACTCCATCAGCATGCCGCCGTAGCCGATGAAGCGGGTCTGGCGTTCCTTCTGCAGCATCTTCGGGGTGGTGCCGGAGGAGATGAGGGCGTGGAAGCCGGAGAGCGCACCGCAGGCAATGGTGACGAACAGGAAGGGGAAGAGCGGGCCGGCCACTACCGGTCCGTTGTCGCGGCTGGCGAATTCGCTGACCGCGGGGACGTTGATTTCCGGGCGGACAATGATGATGGCGACGGCCAGCATCACGATGGTGCCCACCTTCATGAAGGTGGAGAGGTAGTCGCGCGGGGCCAGCAGCAGCCAGACGGGCAGGACGGCGGCAATGAAGCCGTAGATGATGATGCCCCAGGCGATGGTGGTCGGCTCGAGGGTCAGGGCGTCACCCAGCGGGGTGTCGGCGATCCAGCCGCCGGCAATGATGGCCGCCAGCAGCAGCACAAAGCCGATGACGGACACTTCGGTGACCTTGCCCGGCCGCAGGTAGCGCAGGTATACGCCCATAAACAGGGCGATGGGGATGGTCATGCTGACGGAGAAGACACCCCACGGGCTTTCCGCCAGGGCGTTGACCACCACCAGGGCGAGAATGGCGACAATGATGATCATGATGACCAGGGTCGCGATCAGGGCCGCGGTGCCGCCGATGAGGCCCAGCTCGTCGCGGGCCATCTGGCCCAGGGACCGTCCGCCGCGGCGCATGGAGAAGAACAGGACGAGGTAATCCTGGACCGCGCCGGCAAACACCACGCCCACGATGATCCAGATGGTGCCGGGCAGGTAACCCATCTGGGCCGCCAGTACGGGGCCTACCAGCGGGCCGGCGCCGGCGATGGCGGCGAAGTGGTGCCCGTAGAGAACCCGCCGGTCCGTGGCGGCGAAGTCCTTGCCGTCCGCCTTGTATTCGGCCGGTGTGGCGCGGCGGTCATTGGGCTTGAGCAGCTTGGCTTCGATGAGCTTGGAGTAGAAGCGGTAGCCGATCAGGTAGGTACACACGGCGGCGAAGACGAACCAGATGGCGTTCACGGTCTCCCCGCGTACCACCGCGAGCATGGTCCAGCTCAGGCCGCCCAGCAGGGCGATGCCTACCCAGATGGCGATTTTTGCCGGGGTCCAGCGCCGGTCTTCAGCTTCGAGGATCTCCGGATCCACGGCAACCGGCGGCAGGGCCGGGTCCTGTTCCAGGACGTCGCCGTCCGGCCGGCCCGTGGGCCCTGGTGTGTCCGGGGTTTCGGCCCGGCGCCGATGTTTCTCGCTCATGATGAATCCCTCTGTGTGCGGTGGCGTTGTCTTCGTTGACCGTCATACCGATAGGCAGGGAGTGGGCCCTGCTCCTAGAGGTTACTACCGCAAGGGTGTGTTACATCACGTTAAGGGCGACGGCGGCCGCGCCGGGTAAGCGGCCGCCGTCGTTCAGCGAGTATCCGCTAAACGGTCAGCAGGATCTTGCCGGTGTGCCGGCCGGAGTCGAAGTACTCGTGCGCGGCGGCTGCTTCCGCCAGCGGGAAGGTGCGGTCCACCAGCGGACGGATGGCCCCGGAGGCCAGCAGCGGCCACACGTACTGGCCCACGGCGGACATGATGGCACCCTTTTCCTCCACGGGACGTCCGCGCAGGGTGGTGCCGATGACGGCGGCGCGCTTGGTCATCAGCTGGTTCAGGTTCAGCTCCGCCTTCGCTCCGCCCTGCAGGCCGATGATGACCAGGCGGCCGGCGACGGCGAGCGCGTCCAGGTTCCGCTGCAGGTATTTCGCGCCCACCACGTCCAGGATGACGTCGGCCCCGTGGCCGTCCGTCGCTTCCCGTACCGCTTCAACGAAGTCCTGTTCCTTGTAGTTGATCAGCACCTGCGCGCCCAGCGAACCGGCCAGCTCCAGCTTCTCAGCGGATCCGGCGGTGACAATCGGGACGGC
Source organism: Arthrobacter sp. MDT1-49-2 (assembly GCF_059090185.1). Taxonomy (NCBI): domain Bacteria; kingdom Bacillati; phylum Actinomycetota; class Actinomycetes; order Micrococcales; family Micrococcaceae; genus Arthrobacter; species Arthrobacter sp. MDT1-49-2. The sequence continues at coordinate 240,375 of NZ_JBNHFK010000005.1, read as the reverse complement.
ACCGAACGCGGCCACCATCTGGATGGCCATGGTGCCGATCCCGCCGGAAGCACCGTGGATGAGGACGTAGTCCCCTTCCTGCACGGCGGCGGCCATAAAGAGGTTGGAGAACACCGTGGCCGCGGTTTCCGGCAGCGACGCTGCGGTGACGGCGTCCATGCCGTCCGGCAGGGGCAGGACCTGCACGGCGGGGACGGCCACCTGTTCCGCATAGCCGCCTCCGGTCAGCAGGGCGGCCACCTCGGTGCCCACGGCCAGCCCCTCGACGCCCTCCCCCAGCGCGGCAATCCGGCCGGACACTTCCAGGCCCGGATATTCGGAGGTTCCCGCCGGAACCGGATAGTGGCCCTGGCGCTGCAGCACGTCCGCACGGTTGATGCCGGCGGCAATGACATCAATCAGCACTTCCCCGGGTCCGGCTTCAGGCGCCGGCACATCCTGTACCTCCAGGGCTTCGGGGCCGCCGCGTGTTCCAATAACGATGGCTTTCATGCTGTCCTTCCTGCTTTGGGGAATTTTGGTGATTTCATCCCTTCTGCCAGACTACATAGTGAGGAAGGTTGTCCGAGCGGCCGATGGAGCTGGTCTTGAAAACCAGTGTGCGGTAACCCCGTACCAAGGGTTCGAATCCCTTACCTTCCGCTCAAAGACAAAAGCGGTCCCTTTTATGGGGCCGCTTTTTGTATTTGCGGCAACGCCCCGGGCCACTACGGTGAACACATGACCGACGGAGACAATGAGCAGCAGGAACGCGAGCGGCTGCTGCGCGACCTTGAACGCCTCGCCGATTCACTGCAGTCCTCCTCGGTACCCACCTTTCTCGACCCGCTGCTTTCCACGGACCTGACGGTCCGGCAGCTGAAGGTGCTGACCATCCTGGTCACCACGGAGGAGGGTGCCACCGGCCGCGGGCTGTCGGAGTCCTTCGGCGTCTCGATGGCCTCCATGTCCGGGCTGATTGACCGCCTCGTCGCGCAGGGTGTGGCCGTGCGTTCGGAGGATCCCAAGGATGCGCGGGTGCGCCGGGTAAAAGCCACTCAGCTGGGCCGGACCCTGGTCCGCCGGCTCGTCTCGGGGCGTCCGGAGCTGAATTTCGACATTCTTGCCCGGCTCGCCGTGGAAGACCTCCGCGCACTGGAGCAGGGCATGCGTGCCATTGACGCCGAGGTGAACCGCGGGTCCGACAGCGGCTCGGACACCGGTTCAGGCGGCGAAGGATGACCGCGCTCCCGCCGGCGCTGATCGCCGGCATCAGCCGGCTGGTCCAGGCGGCCGGGCTGGTCGCCCTGGCTTATCTGCTTGACCGCTTCCGTGACGCCGGGACCTTGGTCTATCTGGGCGGAGGAATCGGGTCGGGCCAGCTGCGGCTGGTTGCCCTGGCCGCAGCCTGGGGGTTCCTGCTCGGATCGTCGGTCGCAATGGTTCCCTGGTTCAGCGGCCTGGTCCGCCACGGGGTGTGGCGTTGGTCCGCCGGCATCCTCGGCACAGCCGCCAGCTGCCTCGCGTTGGCGCTGCTGGCCGGGTACGGATTCATTGCCCTCCTGAGTTCAGGGCCAGGCTATGAAAAAGTGTCGGCCCCGGCGGGGGACCATACACTCCTGATCAACAACCGGAGTTTCCTGCTGCTCGGGACGCATGTCGTCTATGAACAGCAGCACGGACCCGTGTACGTCCTCCGGGACACCGTCCTGACCGATGACGGCTACGATCCGTTCGGCGCCGGGGCATTTTCCGTGCAGTGGGGACGCGATAGCGCAACCCTCTCCTACGCTGTCCAGTCACCGATCGAGGAGGGTGACCCGGTTCCCCGCGACGGCCGGGCAGTCATCCCGCTCGGGCCCAGGTGACGGGAGCTCAGAGCCGCCCCGCGCCGGCGGCGGGCAGGACGGTAAACAGTGCCGGCTCTTTCCAGCCCTTGTCCGCGAAGGCTGAGAGCACAGCCGCCCGGACGGCTTCCTCGGCGTCGGCGCGGATCAGGGCTATGGCGGAGCCGCCGAAGCCGCCGCCGGTCATCCGGGCACCCAGGGCACCGGCCGCGAGCGCTGCCTCCACGGCCAGGTCCAGCTCCGGGCAGGAGACCTCGAAGTCATCCCGCAGCGAGGTGTGGGAAGCAACCAGCAGCTCGCCGATGCCCTCCACATTTCCGGCGCGCAGTTCCGCGGCCACGTCCAGGACCCGCTGGTTCTCGCCCAGCACGTGGCGTACCCGGCGCTGAACCTCCGCATCCAGTCCGGAGAGGTCCGCATCGGCCGGCACATCGCGCAGTGAGTCCGCGCCGAGGGCAGCCGCACCGCGCTCGCAGGCCGCCCGGCGGGCGCTGTAGCCGCCGTCGGCGTGGCTGTGCGCCACCCGGGTGTCCATCACGAGCACCTCCAAACCATGGTCCGCCAGCGGCAACGGCACGTTTTCGGCGTCAAGGGATCGGCAATCCAGGAACAGGGCACCGCCTTCCTGCCCCATCAGCGAAGCCGACTGGTCCATGATTCCGGTGGGGGCGCCGACAAACTCGTTCTCGGCGTACTGGGTCAGGCGGGCCATCCCGGGCCGGTCCAGGCCCAGGCCCAGCAGGTCGTTCAGGGCCACGATCACCGCCACCTCCACGGCATGGGAGGAGGACAGCCCGGCGCCCACCGGGACGGTGGAATCCAGCAGCAGGTCAAAGCCGGGGACGGAGACCCCGGCACGCTGCTGCAGTGCATAGACCACTCCCGCAGGGTAGCTGCCCCAGCCCTCCGCTGATCCCGGCACCAGGTCGCCGGTCCGGAACCGAGCCCGCGAGAGCCCCCGGCCCTGCTGCCCATAGGTGGACGCGAGCCGGACGGCGTCGGCCTCGCCTTCAGGATCCTGGCCCGGCCGGCGCAGCCGCACGGCCACGAGGGCGCTGCGGTCAATCGCGAAGGGCAGCACAAAACCGTTGTTGTAGTCCGTGTGCTCCCCGATCAGGTTTACCCGCCCCGGCGCGCGCCACACGCCGTCGGGCTCCTGGCCGTAGACCTCGGCAAAACGCCGCGACAGGCTCTCTGCCCGGTCCTGCAGCGGCTCGGCGTTGGCGGCGGCGCTCATGCGCGGACCTCCCGGAGTTTCGCGGCGGTCTGTTCCGCGGTGGTGTCATTGATAAAGGCGCCCATGGCCGCCTCGGAGCCGGCCAGGAACTTCAGTTTGTCCGCTGCCCGGCGCGGGCTGGTCAGCTGCAGGTGCAGCCTCCCGGCCTCCCGGTCGGCAGCGGTGACGGGTGTCTGGTGCCACGCCGCGATGTAGGGGGTGGGGGTGTCATACAGCCCGTCCACGCGCTGCAGCAGATCCAGGTACAGGCCGGCGAGCTCATCGCGTTCGGCTCCGGAGAGTGCGGCGAGGTCCGGCACCTGGCGGTGCGGCACCAGATGGACTTCCAGCGGCCAGCGGGCGGCATAGGGCACATAGGCGGAGAAGTGCTCTCCCTGCAGCACCATCCGGTCCCCGGCCTCGGTTTCGGCCCGGAGCAGCTCGCCCATCAGCGGCTTCCCGTGCTCAGCCAGGTGCCGGCGGGAACGTTCAGCCAGCCGCGCCGCATACGGGGCGGCGTACGGGTAGGCGTAGATCTGGCCGTGCGGGTGGTGCAGGGTGACGCCAATGTCCTGGCCGCGGTTCTCGAACGGGAACACGTGCCGGATGCCGGGCAGTGCGGAGAGCTCCTCGGTGCGCTGCGCCCAGGCCTCCACCACGGTGCGGGCGCGTTCATACGGCAGCTGCCCGAAGGAGGCATTGTGCTCGGGGGTAAACACCACCACTTCACACCGCCCGAACGCCGGTGAGGGACTCCCCCACAGCTGCGCGCCGTCGTCGGGCAGCTCGCCCAGCGCCGGGCCCAGGGAGGGGAAACGGTTTTCAAACACGACGACGTCGAAGTCCCCGGCCGGGATTTCGGAGGCCCGGGTGTCCGTGGACGGGCAGAGCGGGCACTGGTCCGCAGGCGGCAGGTAGGTCCGGGACTGCCGGTGGGCGGCCACGGCCACCCATTCCCCGGTCAGCCGGTCGAAGCGGACCTCGCCGTTGCCGGAACGGGGATCGAGCGGACGGGCATCGGTAACCTCCTCCACCGGCCGGCCGCCGCGGTCCGTGAAGAACAGCGATTCGCGGCCGTCCGCCAGCTGATGGCGGCGGTGGACGATGGGCAGCGCGGCAGTTTCCTGCCGCGCAGCCGGGGACGTGCTGGACACTTACTGGCCTCCCATGCCGGATGTCGCGAATCCGCGGATGATGTGCCGCTGGAAGAGCATAAAGACGATCAGCAGCGGCAGCGCACCGATCATGGCGCTCGCCATTTCCGATGCGTACTGCACACCATAGGCATTCTTCACCGTACCCAGACCCACGGGGATCGTCATGATCTCCGGGGAATTGGTCACGATGAACGGCCATAGGAAGTTGTTCCAGGCACTGATGAAAACGAAGATCGAGACCGCCGTGAGGATGGACCGGGACAGCGGCAGCACCACCGAGAAGAACACCCGGAAGTCACTCGCCCCGTCCAGCCGGGCCGCTTCCTCCAGTTCCACCGGGATCTGGTCGAAGAAGTTCTTCATCACGATCACCATCAGCGGCATCACCACCTGCGGCAGGGCAACACCCAGGAGCGTGTCCGAAAGCCGCAGGGCGATCATCTGGTCAAACAGGGGGACAATCAGGATCTGCGGCGGCACCATCAGCGCGGCAATGGTCAGTACAAACAGCCAGCGGCGGCCGCGGAACTTCTGCCGGGAGAACGCATAGGCCGCCAGTGCGGAGATGGCTACGGTAATCACCGTGACCAGGGTGGAGACCAGGACCGAGTTCCAGATCCACAGGGGGATGTCCCCGGCGGCCAGGACATTGCGGTAGGCCTCCGCCGTCCACCCGCCCTCGGGCCAGAACTTCAGCGGCGCAGCCGAAACGTCGGCCTCGGATTTGAAGGACGAGAGAACTGCCCAGACCATCGGCAGCGCCCAGAGGGCGGCCAGGACGGCCACCACCGTGTATGCCGCGGCCCGGCCCTTTTTGCCGGGGCCGAGAGTCAGGGTGCGCAGGTGTTCGGCTTCCCGCTTTTTCTGGGCCCGGGCGCGGGCCCGGGCGTCGACGTCGGACCCTGCCGGTTCCCGGCCGGAGCCGGCCGGGGCGGTTGCCGCTGTTGTGGACGTAGCCATGTCAGGAGTCCTTCCGCTTCGCGAACCACATCTGGGCCAGGGAGACCAGAACAATCAGCGCGAAGAAAATGTAGGAGGTCGCGGAGGCGTAGCCGAGCCGGTATCCGGTGAAGCCGGCGTCGTAGATGTACTGCAGGATGGAGCGGGTGGCGCCGTTGGGACCGCCGGCGGTCAGCAGGAAGATCTGGTCAAAGACCTTCAGCGATGCCAGTGCCTGCAGCAGGACAATCAGCCCCGTGGTGCTTTTCATCATGGGCAGGGTGATGGAGAACAGCCGCCGCCAGGTGCCGGCCCCGTCCAGCTGGGCCGCCTCGTAGAGGTGGTCCGGGATGTTCTGCAGTGCCGAGAGGTAGAGCAGGAAGTTGAAGCCCACGGTCCACCACAGGGTGACCAGGGCAATGGACCACATGGCCACCTGGTCGTCGCTGAGCCAGCCGACCTGGCTGATGCCGAAACGGTCCAGCAGACCGTTGATCAGCCCGAAGTCGTTGGTGAAGAGGAAGGCCCAGATGGCAGTCACCACGGAGACGGGCAGCAGGAACGGCGCGAAGAAGGTCAGCCGCCACAGCCACTGGCCCTTGAGCCCGGTGTACACGAGGTACGCCATGGCGAAGGAGACCAGGATCAGCGGCACCGAGGAGATGACCGTAAAGAACAGGGTGTTGCCCAGGCTGGACCACATCTGCGGGTCGGTCAGGGCTTCTGAATAGTTGGCGAGCCCGGCGAACGAGGATTCGTCATTGACCAGGGACCGGTCGGTGAGGCTCATCCAGAGCCCGTAAATGATCGGCCAGACAAGGAAAACTGCGAAGAAGAACAGGTACGGGGCCAGGAACCAGTAGCCGGTGCGGGAGGCGGCGGCCGGCTTACCGGGCCGCCGCCGGGGCACAAGGCCGGTGCCGGCTGCGGCGGGCGGGCGGGGCGTGCTGGCGGGACTGTTGGTGGTGGTGGTCATGGCTGGCTCCTCACGCAGTCGGATTCGGGGCGGCGAGGAAACGGTCCATGGCGGAAAGCATGCCGCCGACGGCGTCCATTGGTTTCTTCAATCCGCGGAAGGCATCGGCAAGGGCCTGGGACATCTGGTTCTGGAAGTCGGTGCCGGCCCCCGCAAACCATGCGGGCGGATCAAACACCACGTTGTCACCCGCGGCGGCGTAGTCGGACTGCGGCCGCAGGCCCCGGTACTCGGCGGTGTCCTGGGCGGGGAGGTAGGCGGGGATGTGTCCTGCCGTGCCCCACTGGGGTCCGCCGTCCCGGATGACCGAGGTGACGAATTCGTAGACCGAGCGGCGGTGCTCCTCGGTCATGGACCGCTGCCGCGGCAGCACATAGCTGTGCGAGTCGGCGTAGGCGGCGGGCGTTCCGAACATGGTGGGCATCGGCATGGCGCCGAGGTTGGGCACGGAGGCGCTGAGCCCGGCAACCTCCCACACACCGGAGAGGATCATGCCGACCCGTCCGCCGTTGAAGGCTGCCAGGCCGCCCTCGTAGTCCAGGCTTTCGGTCAGGGCCTTGCCGTCCATCCAGGACGCCACGGATCCGATCACCTGCGCGGCTTTGTCCTCATCCAGCCCGGCCTTCTGTCCCGGTTCAAGGCTCCACTGGCCGCCGGTCTGCCGGTACAGCCCCCAGAACAGCCGCCATGCCTGCGCGGTATCCATCAGGTAGCCGAAGCTGATCCCGTACCCGCCGGTGGCTTCCGCGAGTTTGGTCCCCACTTCGTGCAGCTGCTCCGGGGAGGAGATGTCCATGGTTCCGTCGCTGGCCAGCACTCCGGCGCGCTCGGCCAGGTCCTGGTTGAAGAAGGAGATGAAGGGGTGGGTGTCCAGGGGCAGCGAGTACAGCTTTCCCTCGTACTGGCAGGATTCCCACACTGCCGGCGCGAAGTCCTTCTCGCCCACGCCCAGCTCTGCCAGCAGGTCCGTGTCCCACGGCTCCAGGAGGCCGCCGGGTGCGTAACCGGGCATCCGTGACAGGTGCATGATGGCGGCGTCCGGGGGCTGCTGGGAGGCGGAGCTCATGGCGAGCTTGGTGTAGTACGGGGATCCCCAGGAGAGCGTGGTGGGTTCAACGCTGAGCCCGGTCCGTTCCTGGATGTCCGCGATGATGCCGCGCATGTTCGCTCCGTCGGATCCCTGGAAGGGGTCCCAGACGGTCACCGGTGCACGGCCGCCGCCGTTTCCGCCCGGGCTGCCGCAACCGGCCACTGCACCTACGCCGGCTGCCGTGACGGCAGCGGCCAGCGCTCCCCGCAGGAACTGCCTGCGGTCCGGATATCTGGTGTTCATCCTGCTCCATTCCTGGCCTTCGGTGCTGGCTCATCGTTGAGGACAGACTCTGTGGTGAGCTGAACCACATGACGTGGATTCTAACGTTAGCAATTGGTAACCGTCTACTCTGGGTGACGAACCATTGAAATACCCGGCCCGGAACCCCGGGGTCCGACCAGGGAAGGGAACCGGCAAGTGAAGCGTGTGGGGATCAAGGAAGTCGCCGAGCGTGCGGGGGTGTCCTGGAAGACCGTCTCCAACGTGATGAACAACCGCCCGGTGGTCCACCCGGAAACCCGCGCCCGCGTCCTGCAGGCCGTGGAGGAACTGGGCTACACGCCCAACCTGATCGGCCGCCAGCTGCGCCAGGGCTCCACCCGGGCCATTGCCCTGGTGGTCCCGGATCTGCACAATCCCTACTTCGGTGTGCTGGCCCAGACCCTCGAGCAGGCGGCCAAGCAGCGCGGTTACACCATCTCCATCGAGATTTCCGGCGGCACGGTGGACGTCGAACAGCACTACCTGCACGGCTGGCACGGCCGCCTGTTTGACGGCCTGATCTTTTCTCCGTCAGCCGTGACCGCCGAGGCCATCGCCAAACGTACCGACCCCACGCCGCTGGTGCTCCTGGGCGAACGCATTATCAGCACCGACGTGCCCCACGTAGCCATCGACAATGTCGCCTCCAGCGTGGATCTGGTGCGCCACCTGGTGGAGGGCGGACGACGCCGGATTGCCTTCCTGGGCGCCGACAGCACCGGAGGCATGTCCACCGGAAGCCAGCGGTTCGAGGGCTACAAGGCGGCCCTGCGCTTTGCCGGCCTGCCGTACGACGCCGCACTGGTGGCGGCAACCGGCTCGTGGTTCCGCCAGGACGGCTACGACCTGGCCCGGCAGATCCTGGGCTCGCCGGACGTGGACGCCATTGTCTGCGCCAATGACCTGCTCGCCGTCGGCGCCCTCGCCGCGGCGCGCGACCTCGGCCGGCTGGTTCCCTCCGACCTGGCACTGGTGGGCTGGGACAACATCGACGAGGTCCGCTACACCTCCCCCGGGCTGACCTCCGTGGCTCCGGACCTTGCCGCGCTGGCCGAGGCCGCACTGGATTCGGTGCTCGGGGAGCTGACCGGCGAGGTGGTCATTCCGCACCGCGTCGTCGAACGCGATTCCTCCGCACCGGCAGTCCGCGCCTGACCCGGCGGCCCTGACCGAGGCCCGATCACTGCGGGAACACCCACGATGACGCTGGAAAATTCTAACGTTGCAATAATGTCGTCCCTGCGGTTGACTGGGATCACAATTTTCACGCCGCCTGAAGGATGTTCCATGACCCTCCCCGCGTTTGACCCGCCCGTATCCGCCACGGATGTCCCCCGCCCCGAACACCCCCGGCCGCAGTTCGTGCGGAAAAACTGGGTGAACCTCAACGGCACCTGGGATTTCGAAATTGACCGGAGCGACTCGGGACTGGACCGCGGCCTGCTGGAACGCCCGCTCAACGCCACCATTACCGTCCCCTTCGCCCCCGAAGCGGAACTCTCGGGCATCGGCGAAACCGATTTCATGGATGCCGTCTGGTACCGCAGGACCATCACTGTTCCGTCGGACTGGACCGGGCTGCGTCCGGTCCTGCACTTCGGTGCCGTGGACTATGACGCCACGGTGTGGGCCAACGGCACCGAAGTTGCCCGCCACCGCGGCGGGTTCACCCCCTTCGAGGCGGATCTCTCCGGCATCGCGGCGCCGGGCGACGACGTCGAAATCACCGTCCGTGCCCGTGACCTGCACGGCGAGGTCCAGGCCCGCGGCAAGCAGGCCACCTGGTATGCCAACACGCACTGCCAGTACACCCGCACCACCGGAATCTGGCAGACGGTCTGGCTGGAAGGGGTCCCCCGCACGGCGGTGACCCGCATCCAGGTCACCCCGAACCTCGCCGGCCGCAGCTTCTCGGTCACCGTACCGCTCAACGCCAACCTCCCCGGCGGCACGCTGACGGCCACCCTCACCGACACGGACGGGCGCACGGTCGCGGAAGCCTCCGTGGACACCGCCTATGACCTGGCGCCGTCCCTGGTGCTCACGGTGCCGGCGGAGGATGTCCGGATCTGGGATGTGGGCGATCCGCAGCTCTACGGCCTGGAGATCTCCCTGCGCACCGGAGACACCGAAGTGGACCGGATCAGCAGCTACACCGCACTGCGCTCGGTCGGCATTGACGGCAATTCCTTCCGGCTCAACGGCCGCCGCGTCTTCCAGCGGCTGGTCCTGGACCAGGGCTACTGGCCCGAATCCCTGATGACGGCACCCTCGGACCAGGCGCTGATCGATGACATTGAGCTTTCCCTCGCTGCCGGGTTCAACGGTGCCCGGCTGCACCAGAAGGTCTTCGAAGAGCGGTTCCTCTTCCACGCCGACATGCGCGGCTACCTGGTCTGGGGCGAGTTCGGGGATTGGGGCGTCTCCGGGCAGGGACCGATGGGCGCCAACCAGAAACCGGATGCCTCGTTTGTCTCGCAGTGGCTGGAAGCGGTGCAGCGGGACATCAACCACCCCTCGATTGTGGGCTGGTGCCCGCTGAATGAGACCCACCAGGTGCTGCATGACCGCATTACGGTGCTCGACGACGTCACCCGGGCTATGTTCCTGGCCACCAAGCTGGCCGACCCGTCCCGCCCGGTCATTGACGCGTCCGGCTACTCGCACCGCGTGCGGGAGACCGATGTGTACGACTCGCACTCCTACGAGCAGGATCCCGAGGCCTTCCGCACCGAGCAGCAGGGCCTTGCCGAGGGCAAACCGTTCCTGAACCGGCCCGCCACGCTGGGCGAGATCGGGCTGCCGCACGGACAGACCGAGTACTCCGTCCCGTACGCCGGCCAGCCCTTCTTTGTGTCCGAATACGGCGGCATCTGGTGGAACGAGCAGGAAGCGGCCGAGGCGGAGCAGGAACGCAAGGCCGTCGGCAGCGACCAGGCCGATTCCTGGGGATACGGTGACCGCGTCCGGTCCGAGGAGGAGTTCTATGCCCGGTTCGAGGGCCTGACCAACGTCCTGCTCGATGACCCGAACATGTTCGGGTACTGCTACACGCAGCTGACGGACGTGTTCCAGGAAAAGAACGGAGTTTATGACTTCAAGCGCGGCCAGAAGTTCGACGTCGAGCGGCTGCGCAAAATCCAGCAGCGCCCCGCCGCCTACGAGGAGCGGACCGACTAAGGCGCACCTGCCATAGGCTGTACGCACGGTTTCCGGCCGCCGTGGGGGTGGGCCGCGCCGCTAATCCGCGCCGCTAGTCTGCGCCGCTAAACAAGGAGTCTCAGCGATGAATTACCCGAAGCCTGTCCGCCTGCGCGGGCTGGTCCTCACCGTTCTGCTCGCCGGCCTGCTCAGCGGCTGCTCCGGATCCGGCGGGTCGGATCCGGAGACCGGCTCCGGCTCGGCGGCCCCGTCCGCCGCGGCAGAGGGGAGCACATCGCCCTCGCCGTCGGCCACGCCGAAGGTTCCGGCCCGCAGCGTGGACGCGACCGAACTGGCCATCGGCGACTGCTTCTCCAATCCGCCGGCTGATGAGGAGCAGGCACAACTGGCCGAAGTGGACGTGGTCCACTGCGACCAGCCGCACGAGCAGGAGGTCTACGCCCTGACCACACTGCCGGCCGGGAAGTTCCCGGGGGAAGACGCCGTGGACACGGAGGCGCAGGATTTCTGCTCCGCCGAATTCGAAGGGTACGTCGGCCGGGCCTACGAAAGCTCGGAACTGGAAGCTGCCTACCTGGTGCCCAGCCCTGAATCCTGGGCGTACGCCGATGACAGGGAAATTGCCTGCACGGTGCTCGGCCCCTTCGGCAATTCCTCCTCCGAGTCCTTCAGGGACGCGGACCGGTAGGGCGGATCCTGCCACGTTTCAAAAAGCGCTGCCGGCCGCGAGGCCGGCAGCGCTTTTTTGCTGTCCGTGACGGGGGCGGGCCCGCGAAGTGGAAGTGGGGGTGGGAGCCAGTACACTGTGCTGGCAATCACTTTCTGTCATCCTGGGGGGGCTGGCAGTATCGGCTGGCTGCCGTGCCCTGCAACGTTGCAGGACACCTCGCGGTCATCTGGTTGTAACCTGCATCATTTAGCGTCATCCCGTAACACCCGTCACCATCGCTGGCCGGCCATCACCTCCGGACGGCATCACTTGCGCCACCCCCTTTGCCGCACCGCGCGGCCATGACCCGTCGGCCGGCACGGCCGACCAAGGAGTATGAGGCATGAGACCTTCAACCTGGAAGGCCGTGCTGGGAACAACCCTCTCGGCCGGCCTGCTCGCCGCGCCGCTGACCGCGTTCCCGGCTTACGCACAGGACGGCAAAGCCGCCGTCCCCGGCATCATCATCAATGAGGCGTACCTGTCCGGCGGTAGCGCCAACGCCCCGTTCAACACGAAATTCGTTGAACTCTACAATCCCACCAGCGAGGCCGTGAGCCTGGACGGCTGGTCCCTCCAGTACCGCTCCTCCGGCGCCACCGCGGCCCCCACCGGCATCGGTGCGCTCTCCGGCACCATTGCTCCCGGCGGCTACTACCTGGTCTCGGGTGCCAGCAACGGCACCACCGGGGCAGCGCTTCCGGCCGCTGACGCCACCATCGGCGCCAGCTTCTCCGGCACGGCCGGCACCCTGATCCTCTCCAACCAGTCCACCCGGGTGGATCCCCTGCCCACCGGCTCGGTGACCGCCGCCCCCGGCGTCGTCGACCTGCTGGGCTACGGCACCTCCAACACGTTCGAGACTGCTGCAGCCGGGGCACCGGCGGGCAACTCCGATCCGAAGTCCCTGAACCGCACCGGCTTCGCGGACTCGAACAACAACGCCGCGGACTTCACGCTCAGCACCGCCGTCACCCCCACGCCCTCCGCAGGTGCGGTGACCCCGGAACCGACGCCGACACCCACCCCGACGCCCACGCCCACGCCCACGCCCACGACGCCGGTAGAGCCCGGCGCGGTGGTTCCGATTGCCGAGATCCAGGGCACCGGCGCGGCCAGCCCGATGATCGGCCAGTCCGTCACCACCCGCGGCAAGGTCACCGCCGTGTACCCCACCGGCGGCTTCAACGGGTATTACATCCAGACCCCGGGAACCGGCGGAGACCTGGATCCCGCTGCGCACACCGCATCGGACGGCATCTTCATCTTCTCCGCGGCCACGGTGGGCGAGGTCGCCGCAGGCGACTACGTCGAAGTCACCGGCACCGTGGGCGAGTACTTTGAGCTCACCCAGCTCACCGTCGCAGCCGGGGCCATGACCAAGCTCAGCGAAGCCGCTCCGGAGGTCAAGCCGGCGGCCGTGGCCTGGCCCGCCACCGACGAGGCACGCGAAACCCTGGAGGGAATGCTCCTCGCCCCGCAGGGTGACTTCACCGTCACCGACAACTTCTCCCTGAACCAGTACGCGGAAATCGGCCTCGCAGCCGGCACCTCCGCACTGGTCCAGCCCACCGCCGTCGCCGCCGTCGGCACCGCGGAACACGCCGCCGTCGTGGCCGACAACGCTGCCCGGGCCGTGAAGCTCGACGACGGTGCCAGCACCAACTTCCTCAACGCCGCCAACATGGACAAGCCGCTGCCCTACCTGACGCCGGAAACCCCGGTCCGGGTCGGTGCGGCAGCCACCTTCAGCACCGGCGTCATCCTGGACTTCCGCAACAGCGCCTGGAAATTCCAGCCGCTGACCGAGCTGACGCCCGCCAACGCCGCAGCGGTCCAGCCGGCATCGTTCTCCAACACCCGCACCGCCGCCCCTGAAAGTGTGGGCGGCAACCTGAAGCTGGCCTCCTTCAACGTGCTGAACTACTTCACCACCACCGGAGACAGCCTGGCCGGCTGCACGTTCTACAATGACCGCAGCGGAGCTCCCGTCACGGTCCGCGGCGGCTGTGACGCCCGCGGCGCCGCCAACGCGGCAAATCTGGAACGCCAGCAGGCCAAGATCGTGGCCGCCATCAACGCCCTGGGCGCCGATGTGGTCTCGCTCATGGAGGTGGAGAATTCCGCCAAGTTCGGCAAGGACCGCGACGACGCACTCTCCCGCCTTGTGGCCGCGCTGAACGCTGACGCACCGGGAACCTGGGACTACGTCCGCTCCCCCGCAGCCCAGCCCGCGGACGAAGACGTCATCCGCACCGCCTTCATCTACCGCACCGGCACGGCAGAGCCCGTGGGTGAATCCACCATCCTGGACAACGAGGCTGTCTTCTCCAACGCCCGCGAACCGATGGCTCAGGCCTTCCGGCCCTCCGGGGCTGACGAGGGCACCGAGATCCTGGCAGTGACCAACCACTTCAAGTCCAAGGGCTCCGCTCCGGCTTCGGGTGAGAACGCCGACACCGGGCAGGGCGGCTGGAACGCGGACCGCGTCCGCCAGGCCCAGGCACTGGTCGACTTTGCCGCCAGCGCCTCGGAAGCCGCCGGCACCGACAAGGTCTTCCTGCTCGGCGACTTCAACGCCTACCACGCCGAGGATCCGCTGAAGGTCCTCACCGACGCAGGCTACATTGATCTCGGCGCAACCACCGGCAAGCACTCCTACGCCTTCGGCGGCACTGTCGGCAGCCTCGACCACATCCTGGCCTCCCCGGCGGCCAATGAAGCGGTTACCGGCGCCGATATCTGGAACATCAACTCGGTGGAGTCCGTGGCGCTGGAATACAGCCGCTACAACTACAACGCCACTGATTTCTACGCCGCTGATCCCTACCGCGCCTCGGACCATGACCCGATCCTCGTGGGGATGAACCTCACCGCCGAGGGTACGGACACCTCCACCCTGAACCTGTTGAACATCAATGATTTCCACGGACGCATTGACGCCAACACCGTGCCCTTCGCCGGAACGGTTGAAGAGCTGAAGGCCGGCGCACCGGAAGGCAGCTCGCTGTTCCTCTCCGCCGGCGACAACATCGGCGCCTCGCTGTTTGCCTCCTCGGTACAGCAGGATGCCCCCACCCTTGACGTGCTCAACGCCCTCGGGCTGCGGGCCTCCGCCGTCGGCAACCACGAGTTCGACGCCGGCTTCGAGGACCTCACCGGACGCGTGGATTCGGCAGCGCAGTTCCCGTACCTGGGCGCCAACGTCTACACCAAGGGCACCACCACTCCCGCCCTGCAGGAGTACGAGATCATCGACGTGAACGGTGTGCAGGTTGCCATCATCGGCGCCGTCACCGAGGAGACCGGCACGCTGGTCACCCCGGGCGGCATCAGCACCATCGAATTCGGGGATCCGGTCGAGGCCGTCAACCGGGTGGCGCAGCAGCTCGAGGAACAGGACCTGGCCGACGTCATCATCGCCGAGTACCACGAGGGTGCCGGCAGCGGCACTCCGGACGGCGCGGACCTGGAGCAGGAACTGGCCGCGGGCGGGGCGTTCGCCTCGATCGTCAATGACACCACTCCGCTGGTGGATGCCATCTACACCGGCCATACCCACAAGCAGTACGCGTGGGACGCGGCCATTCCGGACGGAAACGGCAAGACCCGTCCCGTGGTGCAGACCGGTTCCTACGGTGAATTCGTCGGTCAGATCAAGCTCGAGTACAACGCCGAGACGGACGAGGTGCTTTCCTACACCGCGTCCAACGTGGCACGTACCACCACCGCCCCCGCCGAGCTGGTTGCCGCCTACCCGGCGGTTGCCGAGGTGAAGCGGATTGTCGACGCCGCCCTGGCCTACTCGGCCGAGATCGGCAACCAGCCGATCGGATCCGTGACCGCGGATATCACCACGGCCTTCGTGGGGACCGCCCGCGATGACCGCAGCTCCGAGTCGACGCTCGGCGGGCTGGTGGCGGATTCGCTGCTGTCCACCCTCTCTTCCCCCGAACGCGGCGGCGCAGAAATCGGCGTCACCAACCCGGGCGGACTGCGCGGCGAGCTCTACTACGGTGAGGACGGTGTGATCACCTACGCGGAGGCCAACGCCGTACTGCCGTTCGTCAACAACCTCTGGACTACCACGCTGACCGGTGCCCAGCTGAAGACAATGCTGGAGCAGCAGTGGCAGCCGGACGGCAGCTCGCGGGCCTTCCTGGCCCTCGGCCTGTCAGACAACATCACCTACACCTTCGATCCGGACCAGCCGCGGGGCTCGCGGATCCAGACCGTCACCGTCAACGGTGCCGCCCTGGATCCGGCCCGGGACTACCGGGTGGGCACCTTCAGCTTCCTGGCCCAGGGCGGAGACAACTTCACCGTCTTCCAGGAAGGCACCAACACCCGCGACACCGGCCTGGTGGACCGTGATGCCTGGATCAGTTACATCTCGGCCAACAGCCCGCTCTCCCCTGATTTCGCCCGCCAGGGCGTAGCGGTCAAGGGAGCGCCTGCCACGGTGAAGGCGGGAACGGCTGCAACCTTCACGGTGTCCCAGCTGAACCTCACGTCACTGGGCAGCCCGGCCAACACCTCGCTGGCCGTCAGCTTCGTGAACGCGGCAGGCACGGCCACTCCGCTGGGCACCGCACCGGTCAACGCAGGTTCGGCTTCCGTCACGGTGACCGTACCGGCGTCGGCGTCCGGGGCCGGACGGATCGTGCTGACGGCCGCAGAATCCGGCGCCACGGTGACTCTGGCGGTAACGGTGGAGAAGCCTGCCCCGCCGGCGCCGGTCTGCAAGACCCCCACGGCACCGAAGAACTGGTGGGATATCCTCGGCTGGGCCCGTTACGCCTACGAGCTGGCGCAGTACGTCCTGTGCCTGGCCGGCCGGAGGTAGCCCCCGCCCTGTACTGAGTGTCCTGTACTAAGTGCCCTGCACTAGATACAGGACAAACCAGAGGAAGCGCCGCTCCGGATGCCCGGGGCGGCGCTTCCTCTGGTTGCGGGCGTGTTCACCCGCAGCTGTGCGTTTCCCGGTACCGTGACGCCGGCTCAGCTGCGGTGACGGTCAAAAAGCGGGGCCGTGCTGAGATTGCTGAGGCGGACGGCGTCGGACACCACCGCCGCCAGGCTGCCGGTGCGCGCCAGCACCGCCCGTTGCCGGCGGGCCCCGGTTCCGCGGCCCAGCACCTGCCGGCCCAGGGATTCCACAATGGCCACTTCGCCCTGTTCTTCCAGCACCGGCCGTACGTATTCCAGCAGTGTTTTCCCCACGGTGGCGTTATCCGCAATGGCAGCTCCAAGGGGATCCACCAGCTCCCCGTCCAGGCCGAACCGCCCCGCACGCCAGGCGGCCAGCCGCAGCAGGCTCTCCGGAACCTCCCGCGGCGGCACCCCGCGCCGCCATTCCCGGGCAGCTGTTTCCACCAGCGCACGCACCAGTGCGGCGAGCAGGACGGCGTCATCCGCGTACAGGCAGACATCGGCTATCCGCACCTCAACGGTGGGGTGGCTGCGGCTGAGCCGGGCGTCAAAGTAAATCTGCCCATGGTCCATGGGCACCTGGGTGGACAGCAGGTCATTGACCAACCGGTGATAGTTACCGGCGGACCCGTAGACCGGGTACGGTCCCGCCATCGGCCAGCGGCTCCAGACCTGGGAGCGGTAGCTGGCGAAGCCGGTGTCCGCCCCGTTCCAGAACGGGGAATTGGCGCTCAGCGCCGCAAGCAGCGGAAGCCAGGGCCGGATCCGGTCCAGGACAGCCACGCCTTCCTCATCGGATTCCACTCCCACGTGCACGTGGCAGCCGCAGGTGAGCTGTTCCCGGGCAATCTGCGCGAACCGCTGTTCCATGCCGGCGAAACGGTCCCCTTCCGTAAGGGTGGGCAGGCAGGGCAACGGAGACGTGGCAAGCGCCGCGGCCCGTGCTCCCGCTGCCGACGCGGCCGCGTCGGCGAGCGCCCGGCAGGCAACCAGGTCCGCCGCGAGGGTATCCAGGGCCAGATGCACCCGGGTGCCGGATTCAATCTGTTCCTGCTTGAATTCCGCCATCAGCTGCCCGTCCGCCGGTGCCGACGCGCAGATCACCGGCCCCACCGGCAGCGGCACACCGGTGTCGCCGTCAACCAGGAGGTATTCCTCTTCAATCCCGACGGTGCGCATGGCTCCGCCCTTCAGTGGTGTGTGGGCGGGCCGTTGCTTGACCCGGAGCCCAACTGTAAGTCGGCCGGCCATATCGGGCAAATACTCTGGTAAACCCGCCGGCTACTGGCTTAGGGTTCCGGGATGAGTGTCCACAGTGAGGTAGGCAGCCGGTGACGGCGGCGGAACAGCAGCGGGCGGTGCGCAGCCGGGGCGCCGATCTGGCGGTGTTCGAATACGGTCCCCCGCCAACGGCGGACAACCCGGCCCTGCTCCTGGTGCACGGCTACCCGGATGACCATCATGTCTTCGACGGCGCCGTGGAACGGCTGGCCGCAGACCGCCATGTCATCACGTACGACACCCGCAATGCCGGAGCCTCACGCGTGGATTCCGAGGAGACGTCGTCCTACAGGCTCAATCTGCTGGTGGAGGATCTGTACGCGGTACTGGACGCCACCGGTGCGGGCAGAGTCCATCTGGCTGGCCATGACTGGGGTTCGATCCAGGGCTGGGCCGCCCTGCAGGACCCGCGCGCAGAGGAACGCATCCTCAGCTACACCAGCGTTTCCGGACCGGATCTCGGACATGTCCGGAACTGGCTGGCGTCCCGGGTGCGGACTCCCCAGCGGTGGCCGCAGGCGCTCAACCAGGCGCTCCGCAGCTCGTATGTGGCGGCCTTTCAACTGCCTGCCGTACCGGAAGCCGCCTGGAAGTACGTGCTTACCCCGCGCTATGAAAAAAGATCGGGCCGGAGTATCGGGAATAACGCCGTCCGCGGACTGCAGCTCTACCGGGCCAACATGTTATCCGGGCCCACACCCCCCACGGGCACGTACGCCGGTCCCGTGCAGGTGATTGTCCCGCTGGAGGATCCTTTCATCTCTCCCCTCCTGGCCACCGGGCTGAAAGACCGCTTCCCGGAGGTTGAAGTGGTGGCAGTGGACGCCGGCCACTGGTTCCCGGAGGACAACAGCGCTGAGTTTGCGCGTCTCCTGGACCGTTGGATGCGGGCACACCCCGGCGGAAGCACCGCCTGACGCACGGCAGCGGCGGACCCTCCGGCCGCCGCTGCCCGGCTGCGTCCAGGGCGGTCGCGCCCGGGACACTATGAGCGATGCCGGCCTTCGCTGCCGTGGCCGCCCTCGCCTTCCATTTCAATCTCTTCCTTGCTGACGTCCTCGCTGATGGTGGCCTCTTCGGTCACGGTTTCGGTGTCGAGCCGGACCCGTTCCACGGGAACAGTATCCTTCTGCACCACCGGTTCCTCGGCATGGAGGGTCACCTCGTGTTCCTCTTCGCTGATGGCCGGACCGTCCATTGCCGCGTCGCGGTTAGCATCGGTAATCGGCTCGCGGCGCAGCCTGGGCTCCTCATGGCTCACCGGAACCGTCTTGGTGACGTTCTCGGTGGTGATATATTTCCGCAGCCGCGCACGG
Source organism: Arthrobacter sp. MDT1-49-2 (assembly GCF_059090185.1). NCBI lineage: Bacteria > Bacillati > Actinomycetota > Actinomycetes > Micrococcales > Micrococcaceae > Arthrobacter > Arthrobacter sp. MDT1-49-2. The sequence continues at coordinate 221,507 of NZ_JBNHFK010000005.1, read as the reverse complement.
CCGGATTCCCGGCTCTGCTTGCCGACGCGCAGTTGTTCCTCGGACCGGGTCATCGCATCGTCGGTGGTGGGTCCGGAGGTGTCATGGCCCACCCTGGGGGCGTGCTGGCCGGGAGAGCGCCCGGACGCATCCACGCCGTGGCCCGAGTCCGTGTGCGTTCCGGCGGACCCGGCACTACCGGACGTTCCCGCGGACCCGGATGTTCCCGAGCTGTCAGAGAAGTCCGTACTGCGGCCGGTCGAGGACGTTCCGATGGAATAGTAGCTGTACAGCTCGTCCTGCTCCTGTTCGCTGATGTGCCCGTCCTCGTCCACCCGCGGTGCGTCCTTGACCATGCTCTTGGAGTACGGCACCCGGACAACTGAACCTTCCAGGGTGGCGTCCGCCAGGGGAACAAAGGTCTCGGAGGACCCGAAGAGGCCGGTCTTGGTGGTCACCCAGGCCGGCTGCCCGGTTTCATCGTCCAGGTAGACCTCCCCGGCGGAGCCGATTTTCTCTCCGTTGGGCCCTTCGACCGTCCCGTGGTTGAGGATGGCGTCAATTTGTTCGGTGGTGATCACGGTTGTCTCCTGTATCTGCGCCGCAGCGCCTGGTGCTGTGTTGGATCGTGCATCCCCCAAACTGTTAGCGCGCTCGGTTCCCTTCTTCCGGCTCCCGCATTGGCTTGTGTACCCAAACGGTAGGCGCGGCCGGCGGGAAAACATAGGGTGCCGAGTTTGGTTTTCACCTTGACTCCGTCCCTTCCCCACCGTTCGGGAATGGATCGCCCCGACGGGGGCGTTATAACCTGCAACACACGTCAAGATTCATCAAGGAGAAGTCATGACAACGCAGGTTGAAGCAACGTCCCCCGCCCTCACAGACTGGATCCCCGCCAAGCAGTTCATCGGTGGCGAGTGGCGCGACGGCCGGTCGGAAAAGGTCCTCACGGACACCAACCCTTTCGACGGGTCCCAGTTGCTGACCATGCAGCAGGCCTCCCGGGAGGACCTGGATGACGCATACGCTGCAGCCGCGGAGGCACAGAAGGAGTGGGCGGCGAAGACCCCCAATGAACGCCGCGCCGTGATTGCCCGGGCAGCCGAAATCCTCGATGAGCGCCGCGACGAGATCATCGCGTGGCTCAACGCCGAATCCGGCAGCACCATGCTCAAGGCAAACATCGAGGTGGCTTCCGCCGCTTCCATCACCCGCGAGGCGGCAACGTTCCCGCACCGGGTGTCCGGCAAGATCATGGACTCGGATACGCCGAACAAGGAACTGCGTGTCTACCGCGCCCCGCTGGGCGTTGTCGGCGTCATCAGCCCGTGGAACTTCCCGCTGCACCTGTCCCAGCGCTCCGTGGCTCCCGCCCTGGCCCTGGGCAATGCGGTGGTCCTGAAGCCGGCCAGCGATACACCGGTCACCGGCGCCCTGATCATTGCCAAGGTCTTCGAAGAGGCGGGCCTGCCCGCAGGCGTACTGAACGCCGTCGTCGGCGCCGGTTCGGAAATCGGTGACGCGTTCGTCGAGCACCCGGTTCCCCGCATGATCTCCTTCACCGGCTCCACTCCGGTGGGCAAGAACATCGGCGCCCTGGCCGCCACCGGCCCCACCCTGAAGTACACGGCCCTTGAGCTCGGCGGCAACAGCCCGTTCGTGGTGCTGGCCGACGCCGATGTGGACCAGGCGGTCCGCGCCGCGGCCATGGGTAAGTTCCTGCACCAGGGCCAGATCTGCATGGCCGTAAACCGGATCATCGTTGAAGACGCTGTCTATGACGAGTTCGTGGAGAAGTTCACCGCACACGTGAAGACTCTGAACTCCGGCGATCCCACGGACCCGAAGAACATCGTGGGCCCGATCATCAACGCCAACCAGCTTGAGGGTCTGCAGACCAAGATCGAGACCGCCAAGTCCGAGGGCGCCCGTCTGGTGCTTGAGGGTGAACTGAACGGACAGGTCCTCTCCCCGACCGTCTTCGCAGATGTCACCAAGGACATGGAACTGGCCCGCGAGGAAATCTTCGGTCCGATTGCGGGCATCATGCGCGCCAAGGACGCCGAGGATGCGCTGGCCCTGGCCAATGACACCGATCTGGGCCTCTCCAGTGCCGTGTTCACCTCCAACCTGGAGCAGGGCGTACTGTTTGCCCGCCGCATCAAGGCAGGCATGACCCACGTCAATGACTTCCCGGTCCAGGATGAGGCGCACATTGCCTTCGGCGGCGAGAAGAACTCCGGCCTGGGCCGGTTCAACGGCGAGTGGGCCATTGATGAGTTCACCACCGACCACACCATCAGCGTCCAGCACGCTCCGCGCGACTACCCGTTCTAAGCGGCATTCGGGCATAAAGCACGACGGCGGCCCCGCACCTTTGTTGGTTCGGGGCCGCCGTCGTGTCAAAGGGTTGGAGCGGAGGCTAGTTTCCGAAGCGGGCCACGAGCCTGCCCAGGACCTGGTTGTTCTTCAGCCGTTCCAGACCTTCACCCACCTGATCGAAGCCGATTTCCTCGTACCCCGGGGTGATTTCGCCGCGAAGCATCAGGTCGAAGACTTCCTCGATGTCTTCCACCGTGCCCCCAAGGGAACCCTCGATCGATTTGCCGAGGATCGAGGTGGTCGCCACGGTGAACGTGGGTTTTCCAAGACCCACCTGGACCACCTTGCCGCCGCGCCGCACCGCGTTCACGGCCTTCTGCGTGGTGTCGAAGCCTGCGTAGTCAACGATGAGGTCGAAGTCACCGCCGCGCCGGGGATCCGTCACCCATTCCTCGGCGTCACGGACGCAGGAAACGGCTCCCACTTCCCGGGCCGCCGCCCAGGCTTCCTCCTTCATCTCGGCCACGTGCACCTCGGCGCCGGCCAGTACGGCTGCGCGGGCGCCGATCTGCCCCAGCCCGCCGAAGCCGATAACGCCAACCTTCATGCCTTTAGCGGCACCGCCGACCTTGATCATGGCGTGGTAGGAGGTCATGCCGGCGTCGGTTGCCAGAGCGGCGAGGGAGAGATCCAGTCCCTCCGGGACCCGCGCGAGGTCACGGTAGTCGGCAGCCAGCTTGTCGGCGAAGCCGCCGGGGGTGAACATTCCCAGGGGCGGCTGAACTCCGGAGGAGCACACCCCAACCACATCGCCCACCTTGAAACCGGTGACCTCTGAACCGAGCGCAGTGATGACACCGGCATTCTCATGTCCCTGCGTCATCGGCAGGAACGGCATGGCGGAATCCCCCACCTCCATGTACATCACATCCGAGTGGCAGAGGCCGGCTGCCTTTACATCGATAAGGACCTGAGTGGGACTTAGGACGGGTTCCGGGACCTCGTTCAGCTGGATCGGCTGACGGTTTCCCATGTACTGCCAAGCTTTCATCGGATGGTTTCCTTTCGGGACGGGAGCACACAGAAATCAGTGGTGCGTTGCATGAATTCTAGGTTTGGGCCCCACGGCAGAGGGGGTCGATTCGCGCCCCGCGGACTGGTGGGCGCGCCGACCGTAATGCCCGCTTCACGGCTGCTAGTCTGCGACGTACACGAACCGGAAATACTCCGGCTCGTAAACGGGGGGATGGATGGAATGACCGGTTTTGTTTGGCTCCAGGCCCGCGCACGCACCTGCGCCGTGGTCATAGCTGCCGCTGTATTGCTGACGTCCTGCGGTCAGGATGCTGAGGAACCGATGGCTGAGCCGTCAGCGTCCAAGAGCACAACGGCGAGCACCTCGGCTTCCGCAGAACCAACTTCCACTCCCTCTGCGGAGGTGGAGAAGCCCCCGGTTAAGGTCACTTCCCCCAACGGGATGCACAGCTTCACTCTTCCAACCGGCTGGTCTGCTGTTCCTGCAGAGCCGCTTCCCATCCCCGCCCACGATGTGGGCTACGTTTCGCCCGCCGGCTTCAGCATTCTGGACGCAACCGGCACTCAGGTGGCTGAGTTTTACAGCGGAGTATCGCTCGACGGTGCCGCTGTTCCCAGCCCGGGGCACGTTATGTACGACGCACAACAGCTGGAGGGGTACACCAGCAAACTCGGGCAACCGGTCTTCTTCCAGTTCGAGTCACGCCCTGAGTACACAAACATGGGCCCGGATCCGGACACCGGATATGACAAGTGGGAGGTCACCGGCCGTAGTTACCACATGCAGCTCGAGGACGGCGCATTGCCCGATACCGCTGGCATGGACGCCGGCCCGCTCCACGGCACGGTGTTTATGCCGGACGGCGGCATCAGGTTCCATGCCGTCATCGAACCCGGCGCGATCGCCGACGACGCGGCGGCGAGGGCCTGGATGGAAACCGACGTTTACCGGCAGTTGAAGGGGATGCTGCTCTCCCTGACCTACAACGGCTAGTGCCGGGCCGCCGTCACGGCCGTCATTCCGGCGTCACCGCCAATGGCACCCGAAGCGCTGCCTCCCAGCACGGCGGCGGCGATGTCATCCGCGTCCTGCAGCGTCCGTGACCCTTCCGCGGCGGCGGACCCGGCTTCGGCGGCGATGGCCGTACCCCACTGCACCGAGGAAAGCTGCAGCCCCAGTACATACAGGTTGGACACGGGTTCGCCGCTGACACTTACGCTGCGGTACGGCGGGAGCGTAACATCCAGCCCGGGCGTCACCACCGGTGTGCCGTCAGCGGACATCATCACCTTGGGCCGGGCCAGCCCGTCGCGAATCAGCCCTGCCAGCAGCGGAGACACGCTGCGGTCCACGCGGTTGGGCGGCATCATCGCCTCCATCAGGGACCGTGCCGCGTACTCGGTGCCGACCCAGGGCGAGGAGGCGGTGAACACGCCGCGTGCCTCGTCCACGTCAAACCGCGGGTCGGGGCCGACAAAGTGCACCAAGCCGGCACGGACCAGGGCTGCCAGCTGCTCAATCCGTTCCGGAGGCGGACCGCTGGCCAGGCCCTCCACCAGGGGTTCAAACCAGCCGCGCAGTTCCGCCAGCCAGGATGCCTCGGCCAGTCCGCCGTCGGCCACCACTGATTTGAGCAGGCTGCGGCCGGCGTTCAGGGCGCCGATGAGCATCTTCAGCGGATCGTCCTCCCCCGCCGCCGAGCCGGCGGCATCGGCCTCGAGGTAGGCGAGGACGGCGTCGTCGAGGTCCTGCGGACCGGAGAACGGGCGGCGGCCCAGCGGCTGGGCCAGGCCCTCCAGGTTGGTCCGCCGGGCTGCCGGGACGTAACGGTCCAGCACCGCTTCCTTCGCAGCGTCCCATTCCGGCCCGGGCAGGTGCAGTGCGGCTTCGAGCCGGTCCAGGAATTCCTGCGGCGTACCGTTCAGCTCGTCACCGGCCACCCGAGCCAGGGTGCTGTAGTAGGCCCACACAGCGTCGCGGTGCAGCAGCGGCCACAGGTCATGGTCGAAGCCGGGCTGCAGCCCGTCCGCCTTGAACGCCAGGGCAGCTTCCCTGGTGAGCCAGCGCAGCCGCACGCTGCGCGGCACGTAGGAATCCAGCCGGGCCTTGGCCCGGTAGGGGGTGCCCCGGCGGGATGCGGCGATCAGCTGCGGCTCCCGGCCCGACGGCTCGTAGCGCAGCGCCCGGCCGGCCGGCTGCCCGGTGGCCACGAAATGCCCGCCGCGCCCGAGGGTCACGGCCGCCATCACGTCGAAGAAGTTCAACCCCAGCCCGCGGATCAGAACCGGTTCGCCCGCGGGAAGGCGGGAGAAGTCGACGTCGGCAGGCACCGCCGGGGGCAGGTAGGTGAGGTGGTGCCGCTCGGCGGCGCCCTGCAGGCGTGCCTGCTCGGGCGAGAGCAGGGCCGGCAGATGGCCGATGGCCAGGACGACGGCGTCGGCGGCCAGCACCTGCTGTGCCTCCAGCTCCACGACGAGCCGTCCGTCAGGCGCCCGAGTGATTCCGAGCGCTTCGGTGCGCCGGTGCACCAGCTCCACGCCGTCTTCAGCCGCGGTGTGCTTCAGCTGCTCGTACATCCATTCCAGGTACCGGCCGTACAGGGGACGGCTCGGGAAGTCCGCCGGGCCCAGGGCGGCAAGTTCCGCCAGGTCCCCGGCCGGGAGCCCTTCGCCGGCCCGGTTGGGTGCGGACATCAGCTCGCGCCACTGGTTAAAGGAGAGTCCCTTTGGCGAAGGCAACAGGTCACGGACCGTGTCGCCGGCGGGAACCACCGTGGGAAACAGCGCCGGAGTGTTCATCAGGAACAGCCTGGACTGGCCGGTGCGCCACACGTGGCCCGGACCGGGATTAAAGGGATCCACCAGCTCAACGGTCAGCGGCCGCCGGTCCTCCGATGCGCGGCGGTGGCTCAGCAACCGGTCCAGCACCGACAGCCCGCGCGGGCCGGCACCTATGACAGCTACCCGGAGACTTTGCGTGTGACCCATGCATCTAGGGTATCGGCAGTCCCGGGGGCCGGCTTCCCGCGCCGGCCTTCCCGGCCACAGGCAAGGTGCCCGGACCGCGGGCCGGTGTCCGGAACTAGGATGGGGCCATGACATCGGTGAACCCTGACCAGGCCCCTGCAATGACCGACGAGTTCCTCTGGCTGGAGGATATCTATGGCGACAAGCAGCTGGACTGGGTCCGCCGCGAGAACGCCGTCACCGAGGAACTGCTGTCCCGCACCGGTTTCGAGCGCACCGAGGAACGGTTGCTGGAAGTCCTCGATTCCACCGACCGCATCCCCATGGTCGCCAAGCGCGGAGATCGCTATTACAACTTCTGGCGTGACGCCGCCCATCCCAAGGGCCTGTGGCGCCGCACCACGTGGGAAAGCTACCTGGCACCGGATACCGAGTGGGAGGTGCTGCTGGACCTCGATGCCCTCAGCGCCGCCGAGGGCATCGACTGGGTCTGGGGCGGGTCTCTGTTCCTGCGTCCCGCGGACGGTGTCTCCTACGGCCGTGCACTGCTGGTCCTCTCCCCCGACGGCGGGGACGCTGCGCGCTATCGGGAGTTCGACGTCGTCGACGGCGCCTTTGTCCCCGGCGGTTTCGACATCCCCACGGCGAAAAGCCGGATCAGCTGGGCCGGCGAGGACAGCCTGTATGTCGGCACGGATTTCGGTCCCGGCTCCATGACCACCTCCTCCTATCCCCGCACCAGCCGGATCCTGCGGCGCGGCCAGGAACTGGCGGACGCCGAGCTTTACTTCGAGGTTCCGGAAGAGCACATGATGGCCGTGGTGCAGCGGGACCAGACGCCCGGCTTCGAACGCGACATCGCCGTGGACATCATCGATTTCTACAACACGCGCACCTTCCTGCGGGAGGGCGGCGAATGGGTGCAGCTGGACGTGCCCCTGGATGTGAACGTGGATGTTCACCGGCAGTGGCTGCTGCTGCGTCCGCGCACGGACTGGGCGCTCGACGGCGAGACCCACCCCGCCGGGTCACTGCTGGCCGCGTCCCTGGCGGACTTCACCGGCGGAAACCGGAAGGTGCACCGGATCTTCACCCCGGAACCGTCCACGTCCCTGCAGTCCTGGAGCTGGACCCGCGACCGCCTGCTGCTGAACCTGCTGCGCGACGTCAGTTCCGAAATCACCGTTCTGGCACCGGAGGAGGGCTGGCGGGCGGAACTGCTGGACGCCTGCCCGCCGCTGCACTCCGTGGACGCCTACGCGGTGGACGACGAGGATGAGGAAGCCGGCAACGATTACTGGCTGATCAGCACCGGGTTCCTGACCCCGTCCACCGTTTCCCGGGGCACGTTGGCTGCGGCCGGATCCGAAGGAAACGCCGCGACGGCGGTAAAGACCTCACCGGCGTTCTTCGACACCACCGGACTTACCGTTGAGCAGCACTTTGCCGTTTCGGCCGACGGCACCCGGGTGCCGTATTTCCAGGTCGGCCCCAAGGACCTGCTGCTCGACGGCGGGAACCCCACCCTCCTGAACGGCTACGGCGGATTCGAAGCCTCCCTGACTCCTGCGTACAGCGGCATGGTGGGCCGCGGCTGGCTGGAACGCCGCATCACCGATGCCGGGGGTGTGGAACGGCGCGGGGTGTATGTGCTGGCGAACATCCGCGGCGGCGGTGAATACGGTCCGGCCTGGCACCGGGCAGCCCTGCAGGAAAACCGGCACCGGGCGTATGAGGATTTCGCTGCCGTTGCAGAGGACCTGGCCGCGCGCGGCGTCGCCTCCCGGGACCATCTTGGCTGCACCGGCCGGAGCAACGGCGGGCTGCTGGTGGGCAATATGCTCACCACGTATCCGCACCTCTTCGGTGCCGTGTCCTGCGGGGTGCCGCTGCTGGACATGCGCCGTTACACCAAGCTCTCCGCCGGCTACTCCTGGATCGCGGAGTACGGGGATCCCGACGATCCTGCGCAGTGGGAGTTTGTGAAGACCTTCTCGCCCTACCACCTGATCAAGGAGGGCGTCTCCTACCCGCCCGCCCTGATCTGGACCGCCACCAGCGATGACCGGGTGGGGCCGGTGCAGGCCCGGAAGATGGCGGCCCGGATGAAGTCCATGGGTGCCGACAAGGTCTGGTTCCATGAGGCGTTGGAGGGCGGCCATGCCGGTGCGGCGGACAACCGGCAGAGCGCCCGCATGTACGCCATGTCCTACGAATTTCTCTGGGAAGCACTGACCGGCGGGCTCGCCTGAGGCGTTTTGCCGAAACCGGCCGGTTGCCGGTAGTCTTGTCAGGCTGGCAGCGGAAGCTGCGAGCCATGCTGACAGTGGAAACTGAAAAGTATGTTGGAGACGTGCCAGAGCGGCCGAATGGGCTTCACTGCTAATGAAGTGTGGGCCTAAAGCCCACCGGGAGTTCAAATCTCCCCGTCTCCGCCACTAGTCCCCCGGTTTTCCGGGGGACTTTTTGCGTCTGCCCCCTTTTCTATCGGGTGAGGAACCCCGGACCGGGGCAGCCGGGGCGGCAGCCGCGTACCGTTCTGCGGTAGATTCGCCTCCGTGGCAACCAACAGCACCCGGCTTACCGGCACCCTCGTGACCCTGCGGGACATCACCCCCGGCGATGTGGACGCCATTCATGCCTTTTGCTCCGACCCCGAGGTCACGCAGTGGTCCACCTGGGGACCAAATACGCCAGCGGAGACCCGTACCTTTGTGGACACCGCCGTCGCGGAAGCTGAAGTGCCGGAGCGTTCCGGGTTCACGCTCGCCGTCACGGTGGACGGTGAGGTGGTGGGCACCGCAGCGGTGTGGACCACCAGCACTGCAGACCGCACCGGGGAACTGGGCTACACCCTGGCGAGGGAATCCTGGGGGCAAGGGCTGGGCACCGAAACCGCCGGGCTGTTGCTCCGGCATGCCTTCGGACCCATGGAGCTGGAGCGGGTGGAAGCCACCTGCGCGCCGGAGAACACCGGCTCGGTGCGCGTGCTGGAGAAAAACGGCTTCGCCCTCGAGGGCAGGCTGCGGGGGCATAAGAAAGTCAACGGAACGCGGCGGGATTCATTGTTGTTCGCGGCACTGCTGAAGACCCCGGCCCGCGGATAAGCTGGCACCCACCCCTACCGTGAAGGAAGCCTCCATGGAAATGCGCCTTTTGGGCCGCAGCGGCACTGCAGTCAGCAACTACGCCCTCGGCACCATGACGTTCGGCAATGAATCCGACGAGCGGGCCTCGCACGCCCTGCTCAATGACTACGTGGCGCCGGCGGCAACTTTATCGACACCGCGGATGTCTATACCGCCGGCGCGTCGGAGGAAATCATCGGCCGCTGGCTGCACGCCCATCCCGACGCCGCCGCCGACGTCGTTCTGGCCACCAAAGGCCGTTTCCCCATGGGTCCGGGTGCCAATGACCTTGGCACCTCCCGCCGGCACCTGCGCCGCGCCCTGGATGCCTCCCTCACCCGGCTGGGGGTGGACCATGTGGACCTGTACCAGTTGCACTCGTGGGACCCCTTCACCCCGTTGGAGGAAAGCCTGGGCTTCCTTAATGACGCCGTGACGGCAGGAAAGATCAGCTACTACGGGCTCTCCAATTTCACCGGCTGGCAGCTGACCAAGGCCGTGTACGTGGCCCGTGAACACGGCTGGGCCCTGCCGGTCACCTTGCAGCCGCAGTACAACCTGCTGGAACGCGAAATCGAATCGGAAATTGTGCCGGCGGCACTGGATGCCGGCCTCGGCCTGCTGCCCTGGTCCCCGCTGGCCGGCGGCTGGCTCACCGGCAAGTATGACCGCGAGACGGTGCCGGCGGGAAACACCCGGGTGGGCGATAACCCCACCCGACAGTTCCAGGGCTGGGACCTGCGCAGCCACAACGAACGGACCTGGCGGATCCTGGACGAGCTGCGCACCGTCGCGCACGCCCACGGGGCGACGCCGGCGCAGGTGGCGCTGGCGTGGCTTGCCGGCCGCCCGGGAGTGACCTCGGTGATCCTCGGTGCACGGACCACCGATCAGCTCGCGGACAACCTGGGGGCGGCATTCCTCACGCTCACACAGGAGGAGACCGAGAGGCTCACCGAGCTGAGCATGCCGCAGGTTGGGAATTATCCCTATGGCCCGGACGGGCTGAACCAGCGCGAACGCCTGCTCGGCGGCGGACGCACCGGACGCTAGGCCCCGGGCGCTCAGTGCCCGGGCACAGAGACCAAAGAACAGCGACGCCGAACCGGGGGCCGGTTCGGCGTTGCTGTTTCAGGTGCGGATAAACGTCAGGGCTTGAGGAAATCCTCGGGGCGCAGCTGCTGTGCCCACTTGCTGATTTCCTCTTCCTCCACCGGATCGGCCTTGCCCGCCTTCGCAGCGGCCTCGGGTTTTGAAGCGGCCGGGGTATCGCTCCCGGTTTCAGGCGCGGGATCCGGGATGGGCCGCACGTACGGCTGCGGGTGCGCGGCCATGTTCTGGATGGCAGCTCCCGAGGCGCGGATGCCGGCGCCGGTGAACATGGCGTAAAGCTTCAGTGCCTTGACCGGCTGGCCCTGGCCAAGTGCCGCATAGATCTGCCGGTGCTGGTCCGCACTGAGCAGGGCTGCAGCGTCCTTGGCGGCCTGGGGCGAGGTGCCGGTGTCCCCGGGAGCGGGGCGCGGGCGCGAGGGGCGGGCGGGCTTGGCGGGCTGCCCGCCGGCGGACCGCGGTTCGGCCGGGGCCGGACTGTCCTTGGCCGCAGCGGCCCGGCGCTTCTCGAACCTGCCCACGAGCGCGCTCACAACAGCGATGGATAGGACGAAGAGGATGATAACCGCAAGCTCCATACCTTGATCCTAGCTTTGCTTTCTCCACCCCTTAAAACGGCCGGTATATTGACGTTCAACAATGCACGGCCAATCAACGGAGATGCCATGACTTCCAGCGCCACCACTTTGCCGGGACTGCGGTCCCTCCGTGTCGAAATTCATGACGGCATCGCCGAGGTCCAGCTGATTGGCCCGTCCAAGGGCAACGCCATGGGCCCGGACTTCTGGACCGAACTGCCCGAGGTCTTTGACACCCTGAGCACCAACGACGATGTCCGGTCCGTCCTGCTGTACGGGTCCGCCGGGAACTTCAGCTACGGTCTGGATCTGCCGGCCATGGCTCCGGTCTTTGCCCCGCTGCTGGCGGCCGGCGGGATGGATGCCAGGCTGCGGGAGGGCTTCCGCCGGCAGATCCAGGCCCTGCAGGACGCGGTGAGTTCACTGGCCCGCTGCGCCAAACCCGTCATTGCCGCCGTGGACGGCTGGTGCATCGGTGGGGCCATTGATGTAATTGCCGCGGCCGATATCCGCATTTCCTCCCCTGCGGCACGGTTCAGTGTCCGCGAAGTAAAGGTCGCTATTGTCGCCGACCTCGGTTCGCTGCAACGCCTGCCAGCGATCATCGGCGAAGGCGCCACCCGGCAGCTGGCCCTGACCGGTGAGGATTTCGACGCCGCCCGTGCCCAGGCCCTTGGTCTGGTCACCGAGGTGGCCGACGACGTCGTCGCCCGCGGCCGCGAGCTGGCAACCCAGGTGGCAGCCAATTCCCCGCTGGTGGTGCAGGGCGTCAAGCAGGTGATGAACCGGCGGATTCAGAACTCCGTGCAGGACGGGCTGGATTATGTGCAGGTCTGGAACTCGGCGTTCCTGGCCAGCCACGACTTTAGTGAGGCCACCGCAGCCTTCACCGAGCGGCGCCCGCCGGTCTACCGCGGGGAGTAACCGGTCAGGACCAGGGCCGCCGCCAGCGCCGCCAGGCCAACTGCTGCCGTGCCGCCCTGCCGGGTGCGCAGGGCCAGCAAAATCAGTGCCACCCCCAAGAACGGGCTGAAGACCAGTGCCGGGGTGAACGGAATGCAGAAGACGGCAGCCCCGGCCAGGGCTGCCATCGCCCCGCGCTGCCGGCGGATCCCGCACCGTTTTTCCGCCCGTGCGGTGAGCGCCCAGGCGGCAAGGAGCAGCACCGCCGCGAAGATGCCGGCGGCGAAGACCTGCAGCTGCGTGCCGACCCAGTTCCGCGGCAGGAGGGGCAGGTCCCCGGTGCCGGTGAGATGCCATGCGAGCCCCAGCAGCGCACCGGTGCCGGTGGCGGCGAACAGCCAGCGGGTTGCCATGTGGTCCGCGTGGGCACCGGCGTCAGCATCCCGGGCGCCTTCAGCAGTTTCTGCGACTGCAGGTCCGCTTTGCCCGTCCATGGCCGTTCCCCCGTTCCCTCTTTCCCCGCATCCCCGGGCATTTCCGGAAAACCTAGCACGCCATCACGGTCCGGCGGAGAAGAAGCCTCCCGCCACAGGCGGAGATTTGCGGCCACGTGTTTACGCCGGAGCGGCGGATAAATACCCTCGTCCTTCAACTCGCCCATACTCACGGCTCCGGGAAGAAGGCATCAATCATGGGATACATCGCAGTAGGGACCGAAAACAGCACCACCACGCACCTCTATTACGAGGACCACGGCCAGGGGCAGCCCGTGGTCCTGATCCACGGCTACCCTTTGGACGGCTCCAGCTGGGAGCGGCAGACCCGGGAGCTGCTGGCGGCCGGCTACCGTGTCATCACGTACGACCGCCGCGGCTTCGGCCGGTCCGCCATGGCCGGAACCGGCTATGACTACGACACCTTCGCCGCGGACCTGAACACCCTGCTGGAGACACTGGACCTGAACAACGTGATTCTGGTCGGCTTTTCCATGGGCACCGGCGAACTGGCCCGGTATGTGTCCCGGTACGGAGCCGTGCGGGTTGCGAAACTCGCCTTTCTCGCCTCCCTTGAACCGTTCCTGGTGGCCCGGGAGGACAACCCGGACGGCGTGCCGCAGGACGTCTTCGACGGGATCGAAACGGCCGCCCGGGAGGACCGGTTCGCCTGGTTCACCAGTTTCTTCTCCGATTTTTACAACTTGGAGGAGAACCTGGGCACCCGGATCAGCCAGGAAGCCGTGACCGCGAGCTGGAACACCGCGGCCGGCAGCGCGCCGGTGGCCGCCTACGCCGTGGTCCCCACCTGGATCGAGGACTTCCGGGCGGACGTGGATGCGGTCCGCGACAGCGGGAAGCCGGTACTGATCCTGCACGGCACGGCAGACAACATCCTGCCCATCGATGCCACGGCCCGCCGGTTCCGCACGCTGGTGCCGGAGGCGGAGTATGTGGAGATCGACGGCGCACCCCACGGCCTGCTGTGGACCCACCACAGCGAGGTCAACAAGGCGCTGCTGGGCTTCGTCGCCCAGGGCTGAGGCTGCCGGTCAGGCCTTCAGCGCCAGGACAAACGGCAGCACCGATTCGGCCCCGGCCTCGCGCAGCACCCGGCCTGCTTCGGTCAGGGTCCACCGGCTGTCCGCGAAGTCGTCCACCAGCAGCACCGGTCCCGGGTTCGCGGCGAACCACGCGGCGCCCTCGGGCGGCACGGCAAACTGGTCCCAGACCGACGCGAGCCGGAAGGCGCTGTTGCCGCCGGGCCCGCCCGTGGGGCCGCCGTGCGGAGCCTGCAGCGCCCCGAGGTACGGGATCCGGCCCAGCTCGGACAGGCCGCGGGCCAGCGAATCCACCAGCTGCGGGCGGGACCGCGAGGGAACGGACACAATGGCGACCGGGCGCGTGTCCCAACCCCACTGGGCCAGCACCTGGACGCACCCGTTGATTAGGGCGGGATCCGCCGGAGTGTCTCCGGCGCCGGCAGCGAAGATTTCCCGCAGCCGCCCGCCCCAGCCCAGATCGGTGAGCCGGGCCAAGGCCCGGCCGGAGGACACCGCCTGGGCCGGTTTGATCTTGCCCTTCACGGGCACGCCCAGCCGGTCCATGCCCGAGGGGTACATGCCCCGCGGGTCCACGTCCACACCCACCTTGCTCAGGGCCTGTCCTGCGTTGTCCGCCGCCTCCTCGGCAACGTCGGAGGCAAACCACCGGCCCGCGCAGTTGTCGCACCGCCCGCACGGGGCCGCGGCGGGATCATCGAGCTGCAGGGACAGGAACTGCATCCGGCAGCCGGAGGTGCTCTCGTAATCCAGCATGGCCTGCTGTTCCTTCACCCGGGCTGCGGCAATCCGCTCGTAGCGTTCGCGGTCGTAGTGCCACGGCTGCCCGGTACCCCGCCAGCCGCCGGTGACCTTTTCCACCGCGCCGTCCACGGAGAGCACCTTCAGCAGCAGTTCCAGCGGCGAGCGCTTGAGGTTGACCCGGGTTTCCAGCACCCCGGTGGACAGCACCGCGCCGTCGGCCAGTTCCGCGAGCACCGCGGTGGCCGGACCTTCGGCGGGCATGGAGGAGGTGGCGAAGTACTGCCAGATATCCCGGTCCTCGGCGCCGGGCAGCAGCAGGACATCGGCGTTGGGGGTGCCGCGCCCGGCACGTCCCACCTGCTGGTAGTACGCCACCGGGGAGGAGGGGGCACCCAGATGGATCACGAAGCCCAGGTCCGGTTTGTCGAATCCCATGCCCAGCGCGCTGGTGGCTACCAGCGCCTTGACCCGGTTTTCCTTCAGTGCCGCTTCGGCTTCCTCCCGGTCCGCCGGATCGGTGCGCCCGGTGTACGCGAGGACCGGATGCCCGGCCTTCTGCAGCAGCCGGGCGGTGTCTTCGGCGCCGGAAACCGTCAGCGCGTAAATGATGCCGCTGCCGGGCAGCTCCTCCAAATGGGTGAGCAGCCAGGCGAGCCTGGCCCGAGGATTGGGCAGCCGCAGCACGCCCAGCCGCAGTGACT
Source organism: Arthrobacter sp. MDT1-49-2 (assembly GCF_059090185.1). Lineage (NCBI taxonomy): Bacteria > Bacillati > Actinomycetota > Actinomycetes > Micrococcales > Micrococcaceae > Arthrobacter > Arthrobacter sp. MDT1-49-2. The sequence continues at coordinate 206,485 of NZ_JBNHFK010000005.1, read as the reverse complement.
TCCGGGCCAGCGGACCGCGGATGGTAAAGACATCTTCGCCGCCGGCGGCGAGCTGGTCCTCTATGTCCTTCACCACACGGCTGTTGGCGGTGGCCGTGGTGGCCAGCACCGGCACGGTGGCGGGGAGCTGTTCGATCAGATTCCGGATGCGGCGGTAATCCGGACGGAAATCGTGGCCCCAGTCGGAAATGCAGTGCGCTTCATCAATCACCAGCAGCCCGGAACGGCGGATCAGCTCGGGCAGGTGCTGTTCCCGGAAGCCGGGGTTGTTCAGCCGTTCCGGCGACACCAGCAGCACATCCACCTCATCAGCTTCCAGCTTGGCGGAAATCTCCTGCCATTCCAGCTGGTTGGCGGAGTTGATGGCTTCGGCCCGGACGCCGGCACGCCCGGCGGCGGCCACCTGGTCCCGCATCAGGGCCAGCAGCGGGGAGACAATCAGCGTGGGCCCGGCTCCGCGGGCACGCAGCAGCAGGCTGGCGACGAAGTACACGGCGGACTTTCCCCAGCCGGTGCGCTGGACCACCAGGGCACGCCGGCCGCCGGAGACCAGCGCCTCAATGGCCTCGAACTGGTCCTGGTGGAACTCCGCCGAATCGTTCCCCACCAGTGCCCGCAGCAGCTGCACGGCTTCGGCATGCAGGGCGGGGTTCCGGGCCGCGCCGTCGGATGTGGGGTCAGAAGGTGCGTCTATATCCGTGCGTTCCATACCTCCACTATCCCAGCCTCCTCTGACTGTTTCCTGCGCCGGATTACCGGTGTGCACAAGTCCCCTGCCGCAGAGCGCCCTATAGACTGGCCCACGTGAACAATGCATTCGACCTCTCCGCGTCCTTTAAGGCCTACGACGTCCGCGGCGTCGTAGGCGAGACAATCACCCCGCAGATCGTCGAGGCCGTAGGGGCCGCGTTTGTTGACGTGCAGGGCCTGGCCGGACAGACGGTACTGGTGGGCGGTGACATGCGTCCGTCCTCGCCCGAGTTCATCCGGGACTTTGCGCGCGGGGCCACCGCACGGGGCGCCGATGTGCTGCTGCTGGACCTGATCTCCACAGACGAGCTGTACTACGCCTGCGGCGTGCTGAACGCCGCCGGCGTCACGTTCACGGCCAGCCACAACCCGGCGCAGTACAACGGCATCAAGATGGCCAAGGCCGGCGCCGTGCCCATCTCCTCCGAGACCGGGCTGCAGGAAATCCAGGCCCTCGCCGAGCAGTACCTGAACGGCCAGGGTTTTGACACCGTGGCCCAGCCCGGCCGGATCTCCGTCCGCGACGTGCTCGCCGATTACGCCGGCTACCTGCGCAACCTGGTGGACCTCTCCGGGATCCGCCCGCTGAAGGTTGTGGTGGACGCCGGCAACGGCATGGCCGGCATGACCACCCCGGCGGTGCTGGGTGACAGCATCCTGCCCGGCCTGCCGCTGGATATTGTGCCGCTGTACTTTGAACTGGACGGGTCCTTTCCGAACCACCCGGCCAACCCGCTGGAGCCGGAAAACCTGCGGGATCTGCAGGCCGCCGTCATCGAGCACGGCGCCGACATCGGCCTCGCGTTCGACGGCGACGCCGACCGCTGCTTCGTGATCGATGAGAAGGGCGAGCCGGTCAGCCCGTCCGCTGTCACCGCACTGGTGGCCCGCCGGGAAATTGCCCGCGCGAAGGCAGGCGGGGAAGAGACCCCGGTGATCATCCACAACCTGATCACCTCCCGTGCGGTGCCCGAGCTGGTGGCGCACGACGGCGGCCGCGCCGTCCGCACCCGGGTGGGACACTCCTTCATCAAGGCTGTGATGGCCAGTGAAGGCGCTGTTTTCGGCGGTGAGCACTCCGCGCACTACTACTTCCGCGATTTCTACAACGCGGACACCGGCATGCTGGCGGCCATGCACGTCCTGGCCGCCCTGGGCGAGCAGAACCGCACCCTCTCCGACCTGGCCCGCGAATACGAGCCGTATCACTCCTCCGGCGAGGTGAACTCCCGGGTGGAGGACGTTCCGGCCGCGCTGGCCCGCGTGCGTGCCGAATACGAGCGCGACGGCGTGACGGTGGACGCCCTCGACGGCCTGACCTTCACTTCCGACGACGGCGCATGGTGGTTCAACCTCCGCGCCTCGAACACCGAACCCTTCCTGCGGCTGAACGCTGAAGCAGAGGACCTGCCCACCATGGAGCGCGTCCGCGACCACGTACTTGAACTAGTGAGGAAATAAACATGGCAGATGTAGAACTGAACGGCAGCGAACCCTCAGCCCAGGTCCAGGAGGACCTGAACTCCCTGATCGGCACGGCCCTGGGCGTCGCCCAGGAACAGCTGGAAGCGCAGGGCGCGTTCCTGCCCGCCGCGCTGGTGGTGCAGAACGACGGCGAGCTGCGGATGATCGCCGTTGCCCCGGAGGAAAGCGACGAAGACCTCGACGCCGACGCGATGATCGATGACATCTACACGGTGCTCACCGAGCAGAAGGGCGAGAACCGTGCAGTGGCAGTGTTCTCGGACATCCACCTGCCGGAAGAAAACACCGACGCCATCCACGTGGTGACCGAGCACTCCGAAGGTGTCTGCATTTCCGCCATCCAGGCGTACTCCGTCAATGGTGAGGAATGGACCTTCAACGAGCCCATCTGGGAAGCCGGCGAGCCGATCGTCTGGGCCGCTGACGAAGCGTAACCGACAGCAGCTAAACAAAAGCAGCAGCTAGACAAAAGGGTGGTCCCGCCGGATTCGGCGGGACCACCCTTTTTGCTTTTACCGGTGATCTTCAGCGTCAGGCAGCGAACCGTTCCTTCAGTTCAGCCAGCCGGTCCTGCAACTCCTGCGGCAGGGTGGACCCGAAGCGGGCGTACCACTCGTCGATGCCGTCCAGTTCGGTGGCCCATTCCTGCGGATCCACGCGCACTGCCTGCTCCACATCCTCGGGCGTCATGTCCAGGCCGGTGAGGTCAATGGAGTCTCCGGTCGGCACAAACCCGATGGGGGTTTCCACGGCGCCGGCCTTGCCCTCGAGGCGTTCAATGACCCACTTGAGCACCCGGGCGTTGTCGCCGAAGCCCGGCCACGCGAATCCGCCGTCGGCAGTGCGGCGGAACCAGTTGACCAGGAAGATCTTGGGCAGCGTCTCCTGGTTGGCCTTGCCGCTGAGTTCAATCCAGTGCCGCAGGTAGTCCCCGGCGTCGTAGCCCATAAACGGCAGCATGGCCATCGGATCGCGCCGGACCACGCCCACCTGGCCGGCGGCGGCCGCGGTGGTTTCGGAGGACAGGGTGGACCCCATGAAGATGCCGCTGGCCCAGTCGCGGGCCTCGGTCACCAGCGGGACAGTGGTCTTGCGGCGGCCGCCGAAGAGGATCGCGGAGACCGGGACGCCGTTCGGGGAGTGGTACTCGTCCGCCAGCATGTCGATCTGGTCGATCGGGGTGCAGAACCGGGAGTTCGGGTGGGCTGCCGGGCGGCCGGACTCGGGGGTCCAGTCCTGGCCGAGCCAGTCCGTCAGGTGTGCCGGAGCGTCGTCGGTCATGCCCTCCCACCAGACTCCGCCGTCGTCGGTCAGTGCCACGTTGGTGAAAATGGAGTTGCCCTTGGCAATGGCGCGCATGGCGTTGGGGTTGGTGCTCCACCCGGTGCCGGGGGCGACGCCGAACAGGCCCGCCTCGGGGTTCACTGCGCGGAGCTCCCCTTCCTTGCCAAAGCGCATCCAGGTGATGTCGTCACCGAGGGTTTCGACCTTCCAGCCCTCGATCGTGGGATCGAGGAGGGCCAGGTTGGTCTTGCCGCAGGCCGAGGGGAAGGCGGCGGAAACGTAGTAGTCCTTCTGCTCCGGGCTGGTGAGCTTGAGAATGAGCATGTGCTCGGCCAGCCAGCCCTCGTCGCGGGCCATGATGGAGGCAATGCGCAGGGCATAGCACTTCTTGCCCAGCAGGGCGTTGCCGCCGTAGCCGGAGCCGTAGGACCAAATGGACCGGTCCTCCGGGAAGTGCACAATCCACTTCTCATCGCTGCAGGGCCAGGCAACATCCTCTGCGCCGTCGGTCAGCGGGTACCCCACGGAGTGCAGCGCCGGCACGAAGAAGGCATCCAGCTCTTCCATCTTGCGCAGCACGTCGGTGCCAATCCGGGCCATGATGCGCATGGAGGCCACCACATAGGCGCTGTCGGTGATTTCGACGCCGAACTTGGGGTCTTCGGCCTCAAGGTGGCCCATCACGAAGGGAACAATGTACATGGTGCGTCCGCGCATGGAACCGGCGAAAAGCCCGTTCAGCTTGGTACGCATTTCCTGCGGGTCCATCCAGTTGTTGGTAAACCCGGCGTCTTCGCGCTTTTCCGAGCAGATGAAGGTCTGCTCTTCGACGCGGGCCACGTCCTTCGGGTCGGAGAACGCCGCAAAGGAGTTCGGGAAGGTTTCCGGGTTCAGCCGGACCAGGGTGCCGGCGTCCACAAGTTCATCCGTGAGGATCCGGTTTTCCTCTTCAGAGCCATCGACCCAATACACGCGGTCAGGCTGCGTCAGCTCGGCAACTTCCTTCACCCACGCAAGGAGGGCCTGGTGGGTGGTCGGGGCAGGAGCCCCACCGTCTTTGCTGTCCAGCGGCTGGCTAGCAGCGTTTTCGCCGCTCTCATCGAGAACTAGCTGACGCGCGTCATCGCCCATGACTCTTCCCTTCGTTGGGTCAGTGGTGTGTTTTGATGCTAGTGGCGCCTTCCGAACGGCTTCGGCTGAAAAGGTCGCACCTTTGGCGGCTGCAATGGAAAGACTCCCTGAAATCCACGAGTTATGTGCCCTGCACCCCAGGTTAATGTGACTAACGTCACATAGACCGGTCTAGTGACACAGACGTCATCGTCCTCGATTGGCGCTCCCCTCAAAAGCCCGCTATAGTTATCTACGGCCAAACAGCCACGGAAGAACTTGAAAGAAACCGGTGAGAATCGGTTTTGATAGACTAGTTCTTATGCGTGCGTAGCTCAACGGATAGAGCATCTGACTACGGATCAGAAGGTTGGGGGTTCGAATCCCTTCGCGCGCACCACTCGGACCCGGCCCGATCAGGACAACCTGATCGGGCCGGGTTTTTTGTTGTCCGCCCACCGGTTGCCCCGGCCCGCCGGGGGTGCAAGGCTCGGTCCATGACTGAGACTCTGCAGACCGACGTAGTGGTTATCGGCGCCGGCGCCGTGGGTGAAAACGCGGCCGGCCGCGTGATTCAGGGCGGACTCTCCGCCGTCCTCATCGAAGCGGACCTGGTGGGCGGCGAGTGCTCCTACTGGGCCTGCATGCCTTCCAAGGCACTCCTGCGCCCCGGCACCGCTCTGACCGAGGCCCGGTCGGTGGCCGGTTCCCGCGAGGCCGTCGCCGGCACCCTGGACACCGCAGCCGTCCTGGAGCGCCGGAATTCCTTCACCTCGCAGTGGGATGACACCAGTCAGGCCGAGTGGGTGGCCGACGCCGGGATCGAACTGATCCGCGGACGGGCACGGCTGAGCGCACCGCGCGCAGTGGACGTCCGGACCACCGACGGCCGGACCTTGCACATCTCCGCCCGTCACGCCGTCGTGCTGGCCACCGGCTCCACCCCCACCCCTCCCCCGCTTCCGGGACTGGACACCGTTGATTACTGGGGAACCCGGGAGGCCACCTCCGCGCAGGAGGTTCCCGGCCGGCTGGTGGTGATCGGCGGCGGAGTCTCCGGCGTGGAACTGGCCCAGGCCTACGCCCGGCTCGGTGCGGCCGTCACGCTGCTCGCCCGCGGCCCTCTCCTCAAATCCTTTCCGGAACCGGCGCGCAACCTGGTGGAGCAGGGGCTGAAGAACGCCGGGGTGGATGTACGCACCAACACCTCCCCTGCCTCGGTCCGGGCATCCGACGACGGCGGCGTCCGCATTGAGCTGGAGGGCGGCGGGTCGGTGGCGGCGGACAAGCTGCTGGTATCCACCGGGCGCCGCCCGGCACTGGCGGACCTCGGATTGGAAGAGGTGGTGGGCCTGGATCCGCGCACCCTGGACGTCGATGACTCCGGACAGGTGGCAGGTGTGGACGGCGGCTGGCTGTATGCCGTGGGGGATGCTGCCGGAAAGGTGCTGCTCACCCATCAGGGTAAATACGAAGCCCGCGCCACCGGTGATGCCATTGCGGCCCGGGCCGCCGGGAATCCCGCGCCCGCCTCGGCGGCCTGGACCCGCTACACCGCCACCGCGGACAGGTATGCCGTGCCGCAGGTGGTGTTTACCGATCCCGAGATCGCCATGGTGGGGCGCACCGCTGAGCAGGCACGGGCCGACGGGCTCAACGTGTCCGAGACCTCGCTGGACATCGCCGTGGCGGGGTCGGCGCTGTATGCGGACGACTACTCCGGCTGGGCGCAGATGGTGGTGGATGAGGACCGCCGCGTCCTGGTGGGCGTGACGTTTGCCGGCCCGGGCGTCTCGGAACTGCTGCACGCGGCCACCATCGCGATTGTTGGCGAGGTTCCCCTGGACCGCCTGTGGCACGCCGTCCCTGCCTACCCCACCATCAGCGAGGTATGGCTCCGGCTGCTGGAGAAATACGGCCTGTAGGGCAGCCGCCTCCGCAACGTGGCAGAACTCTCCGTTCACTTATTTGCACTGACCAGTCAGTTTGGCCTAGGTTGGCAGATGCGCCCGCGGTGTGCCCGGCGCGCAGCATCCACGGACAAAGAGGCGAAGACCATGCTCAGTGCGGACAAGCTATTCGTGAAGGGACGTCACAGCCCTCTTCTGCCGCCAACATCCCTGACGGTCGGTGCCGGGGAGCTGCTCCTTGCCTGCGGCCCGAGCCAGCCAGTGCGGACCGCAATGGCCCTGACGCTTTCGGGCCGGATGCGTCCCACCTCCGGATCCGTATCCTGGGGCCGTGACTCCCGGCTGGAGCACCTGCGCCGGCATGCAGCACTCCTGGACTGCCCCGAGGTCACCGAACCGGAACGGCACCTGCGCGTCCGCGACCTGGTGGCCGAAGACCTGGCACTGATTCCCCGCCGCAGCCGGCCGCGAACGGGCGCCGCCGCCTGGCTGTCCGCCGAAGGGCTGGAAGGCCTGGGCCCGCTGTGGATCGAGGAACTTGGCCCGGCAGCGAGGCTGGACCTGCTGCTCCGGCTGGCACTGGCGGACACCGCCGTCGACCTGCTGGTTATTGATTCACCGGACCGCCACGGGCCGGACCCGGACACCTGGCTCACCCTCCTGGCTGAAGCCGTCTCCGCACCCGGCCGACAGGTGACCGCTGTTGCCGTGGTGGCACAGATCCCCGCGGAGTGGGCCGGACCCTCCGCCGCTGCCGGTGATACCGGCGACACTGCCGATACCGATACAGGTTCCCCGGCTGATGCCGCCGAAACTGCCCAGACCGCGAAAGCTTCCGCATGACTGTCTTCCGCCTCGCCCTGAGCGAGCTCAAACGCATGACCGCCGGCATCCTGCCCAAGCTGGCCATCCTTGCCCTCTCCCTGGTGCCCCTGCTGTACGGCGCCATCTACCTGTACGCCAACTGGGATCCCTACGGAAACCTCGACGGCGTCAAGGCAGCGCTGGTGGTTGACGATGAAGGTGCGGACACCGCTGACGGCCGCCTCGACGTCGGCGCCTCCGTTCGGGAGAACCTGCTGGAGGACGGCACTTTCGACTGGGAAATCGTTGACGGGGCCGGTGCCGCCGATGACGGGGTGCGTGCCGGCAGCTACGAATTCGCCCTGACCATCCCGGCGGACTTCTCCGCGAACCTTGCCTCTCCCGCGGACCTTGGCGGTGCCCGCCAGGCGACACTGCATGTCACCACCAATGACGCCAACAACTACCTGCTCAGCAGCATCGTGGACAAGCTGACCGCCTCGGTCCATGACACGGTTGCCGCCGAAGTGGGCGAGGAATCGGCCAGCCGGCTGCTGACCGGCTTCAGCACCGTGCACTCCCAGCTGGAACAGGCCGCCGACGGCGCCCGGCAGCTGGCCGACGGAGCAGCCTCGGCGGACTCCGGCGCCGCCGAGCTGGGCACGGGCCTGGACTCGCTCGCTTCCGGCGCCGGGTCCTTGGTGGCAGGGCAGGAGCAGTTGGTGTCCGGCGCGGATGCCCTCGCTGCGGGCTCGGCAGACCTGTCCGCAGGCGCAGACCAGGTGTCCTCGGGTGCCGGCCAGCTATCGGACGGTCTTGGCCAGCTGTCCGCCTCCACCGCGCAGCTGCCGCAACAGACCCGTGCCCTGGCCGACGGCGCCCGGCAGGTGGCCGATGGAACGGCGGCCTTGAACACCACGGTTGCCGAGACCGCCCAGGCCGCCCGGCAGAACGTTACGGACGCCGTCGCCCGTCTGGTGGGCAGCGGCGTCCTGACCCCGGCGCAGGCCGCAGCGCTTCAACAGGAGCTGGCCGGCGCACAGACCGGCACGGACGGGATGGAACAGCTGCAGGCCCTGGCCGACGGCGCCGCACAGGTTGCCGCCGGAGCAGAGTCCCTGGCCTCCGCCACCCCCGAACTGACGCAGGGCATCGGCGCCGCCAACGATGGCGCCTCCCAGCTTGCCGCCGGCGCCGCGGACCTGTCCGCCGGTGCCGGTGAGCTTTCCACGGGGGCCGGCACCCTGGCCGCGGGCGAGCAGCAGGCCCTGGAGGGTTCCCGGCAGCTGGCCGCCGGCGCGGATTCTGCCGCGGCCGGCGCCTCGAACCTGCAGGACGGCCTCGGCCGGCTGAAGGCTGGAGCTGACGAACTGGCCGGGCGGCTGGCCGACGGCGCGGGCAACGTTCCCAACCCGAATGAGGAGGAGAAGGCGAATGCCTCGGCAGTGATCGCGGATCCGCTGACCGTCAGCACGGTGGACCAGGCGGAGGCCGGAACCTACGGTGCCGGGCTGGCCCCCTATTTCCTGACCCTGGCCATGTGGGTGGGCATCTTCATGCTGGCGCAGGCCATGCGGCCCATCAGCCGCCGGGCCCTGGCCTCCAATGCCCCGCCCTGGAAGATCGCGCTGGGCGGCTGGCTGCCGTTCCTGGCCGTCTCCCTGGTGCAGGCCACCGTCCTGTACGCCGCGGTGCGCTTCGGCCTGGGTCTTGATCCGGCCCATCCGGTGCTCGCCTGGGTGCTGCTGCTGATGGCCGCCATGGCCTTCTCGGCGCTGATCCAGGGCATCGTGGCCCTGCTGGGCTCGGTGGGCAAGTTTGTGGTGCTCGTCCTGCTGGTGCTGCAGCTGGTTTCCTCCGGCGGCACCTTCCCCTGGCAGACCATCCCGGAACCGCTGCATGTGGCGCACAATGTGCTGCCGATGGGACACATGGTGAACGGGCTGCGCCAGCTGCTCTACGGCGGGGATCTGGGGCAGGTGGGCGCCGTTGCGGCGGGGCTGCTGCTCTATACCGCGCTGGGACTGGTGCTGTCCCTGACCGCCGCCAAGCGGCACCGCCTCTGGACGCTCAAGACCCTGCAGCCGGAAATCGACATTTAGCGCCGGGCCTGTGGGGGCTGCGCGGCGGGCGCTGGGCGGCGGGGCTCAGCCCCGGCGCACCACGAAGTCGGTAATCCGGGCGTCGCGGCCGTCCAGTTCCGCCCACGGCAGCGCGTGTTCCATCACGGTGAGGCCCGACGTCGGATAGCGCGTGGCCATCTCCATGACGGCTTCTTCATCCGAGTCCGGCGAGGCAAGGCGCATCGCAAGTTCCTGCACGCCGGGCAGGTGGGCAATCACCAGCAGGCTGGTCACGGTTTCCGGCACATGGTTGATGAGGCTGAGGATGCGTTCCGGGGAGGCAGCATAGAGCCTGTCCTCCAGTTTGGCGGTGGGCGCCTTGTCGCCGAGTTCCTTGCAGACCCAGGTACAGGTCTGCCGTGCCCGCAGCGCCGAGGAACAGAGAATGAAGTCCGGGATGCTGCCGTGCTCGCGCATCCACTCCCCCGCCAGCGGTGCGTCCCGGTGCCCCCGGCCGGAGAGCGGCCGCTCGTGGTCTGCAACATCGCGCGGCCAGTCGGCCTTAGCGTGGCGCAGGAGCTGGAGTTTTTTGAGATGGTGGCCGGTCATTTGCCAAGTCTAGCCGCGGACGGAACCCCCAGTTCCGTCCGCTGACCGGCCACCCGTCCCGCTGCTAGATGCTGTATTCCGGTGCAGCCCAGACAACAACCTCGGGGTGCTCGTAGAAGCGGTAGCCCTGTCCGCGGACCGTGCGGACGGTGTTGGCCAGGCGTCCGAGCTTGGACCGCAGGCGCCGGATGTGCACGTCAATGGTGCGCTCGTTCGGCACTTCTTCGGCATTGCGCCACAGCCCCGCGAGCAGCTCTTCCCGGCCCACCGTCCGGCTGGCGTTCTCCACCAGGTAGTTCAGCAGCTCGAATTCCTTGAACGTGAGGTTCAGCGTATCCCCGTCCAGGTGCACTTCCCGCCGGGAGAGGTCAATCAGGACCCCGGACGGGCGCGTTGCTGCCGGAACCTGCGGCGCCGGCACGGGCTGGGCCGCAGGCTGGCGGCGGGCCACGGTGGGATCCCCCAGTGCCTGGCGGACCACCTCGATGTCCGTGCCGGTGGCGCTGGCCGGAGCCAGGGCAACCGCGGCGTGGCTCTGGGCGCCGGGGACCAGGGTCTGGACGTGGGCCCGGATCTCCTGGGCAAGCTTCGTGAGGGACGTGCCGTGCGCGGCAGCGGTGTCCTCATCGAGTCCCACATAAATAACAAACCCGCGCGCAGACGTGTCAGTGCTGACAGACTGCGGACCGGGAATCCCGTTGGGTGTCACCACGGGCATGGGTGCGGTGACGGGGTTGGCATCCTGTCCGGGAAAGGTGCGGAGCGGACGGGCCCCGAGGGTGGACTGGACGCTGTAGGACTGGTTTCCGAACGGCTGGGCAGCGTAGGAACGGTCGAAACCGCCCCCGGCGGACTGGCGCGGGGAAACTGATCCGGCGCGATTCTGCGCATTGCGCAGGGAGATGTGGACGTAACCGGATGCTACTGACATGTGGAACCTCATCGTGAATCGCCGTCATCACGGCTCGAATGCAGGGGGTGTGCCCGGTCGAGATGGCGCCTGTTATGCCCGTACTTGGGCCTGAGTCTTATCTAAGGAAAGGGGTGGCTCCAGAGATATGCATTCGACAACAGCACGTCTCCTGCGTGGCACGGAGGCCACCGGGGAAGACTGCGACTGGTGCTGTCGTGTTGGTGTTCACACTTCGGATTATTGCATGTAACAAAGGTTGGTGCGCAAGTAACAATGTCGCATCCGTCTCACATCGTGGACACAATGGGTCGTTTTGTGACGTACTTCACAAAACGACATAGTGAATAGCTATGCATAAATATGCATAAGCCCTAACCGAGATGCCTGTAGCCTTCGCTAACTGTTTCAGAAACGATGCATCGGAACCAGCAAAAACGGCACCCGTCCCGTAAGCACGCTTACGGATCGGATGCCGTCAAGAAATGAAAGTTGTCCACATATTGGACGGCCCGCGATACGAGGTGGCACCGCCCAAGGGTGGAGACGGGTGGGGTTAGACCACGCCGTAGAGGCGGTCTCCGGCGTCGCCGAGTCCGGGCACGATGTAGGCCTTCTCATCCAGGCGCTCGTCGATCGAGGCCAGCACCACCGTGACATTGGCGTCCTGCAGCTCCTCCTGGAGCACCGAGAGGCCTTCCGGGGCTGCAAGCAGGCAGATGCAGATAACCTCTGCGGCGCCGCGCTTGAACATGAACTTGATGGCTTCACGCAGGGTTCCGCCGGTGGCCAGCATCGGATCCAGCACAAAGACCTGGCGGCCGGTGAGGTCATCGGGCAGACGCTCGGCGTAGGTGATGGCCTCCAGTGTCTCTTCATTCCGCGCCATGCCCAGGAAGCCGACTTCGGCGGTGGGGACCAGGCGGGTCATGCCTTCGAGCATGCCGAGGCCGGCGCGCAGGATGGGAACCACCAGGGGCGTGGGCTTAACCAGCCCGGTGCCCACGGCGGAGGTGACGGGGGTTTCGATGGGGACCGGCTCCACGCGGACAGTCCGGGTGGCCTCATAGGCCAGAAGGGTAACCAGTTCCTCAGTCAGCTGACGGAAGACCGGTGAAGGTGTGTCCTTGTCGCGGAGAACGGTGAGTTTGTGGGCAACGAGGGGGTGATCCACTACAAGTACGCGCATACCTCAAAACTACCATTCCGGCCCGCCCTTATCCGCGTTCGCCCGCGGGCGCGCAGATGCGGGACGATGGTGGCATGCAGCACCTTTCCCGGACCCACGAAGCGTGGATGGACCTTGCCCTCACCGAAGCGCGGCTGGCCCTGGATACCGGAGATGTGCCCATCGGCGCCGTCGTCGTTGGGCCGGACGGCCAGGTGCTGGGCACCGGGCGCAACGAGCGTGAGGCAACCGGGGATCCGACGGCCCACGCCGAGGTCCTGGCGATCCGTGCGGCGGCCGAGGCCGTGGGCGAATGGCGGCTCACCGGCTGCACTTTGGTGGTCACCCTGGAGCCGTGCGCCATGTGCGCCGGAGCGATTGTGCTGGCCCGGGTGCCGAAGGTGGTGTTCGGCGCCTGGGATGAGAAGGCAGGCGCCTCCGGTTCCGTGTTCGACATCCTCCGCGAACGGCGCCTGAATCACTGGGTGGAAGTGTTCCCCGGCGTACGCGAAGAAGAGTCCGCCCGCCTGCTGCGCGACTTCTTCGGCTCCAAGCGAAACCCCTGAACCCCCGTTCCGTCAGCCCCTGTTTATACGTAGGCTTACTAACTCCGGAACGCTACGAGCAAAGGAGTTTCCGCAATGGCATCAGAGCAGGACGGACGGGACATTGTTGTCAGCATCCTCGAGAAGGCCAGGATCGCCACGGTAACCACCACGGATCTGCAGGGAAACCTGGTCAGCCGGCCGCTGCAGCTGCAGGAGGCGGACAAGGACGGGAACCTGTGGTTCTTCACTCCCGATCCTTCCCCCAAGGCCGACGAGGTGCGCGCGAATCCGCATGTGAATGTGGCCATCAACGATTCCGAGGGCTTCCTCTCCATCAGCGGCACCGCCACGGTGACCAAGGACCAGGAGAAGATCGAGGAGCTGTGGAAGAGCTCGGTCGAAGCCTGGTTCGAGCACGGCCGCGAGGATCCGGCGGTGGCGCTGCTGAAGGTTGATTCCTCCACGGCCGAATACTGGGCCTCGGATGAGCCGAAGATCGCCAGCATGTTCAAGATCGGCAAGGCTGCCGTGACCGGCGGAACGCCCGACGTCGGCAAGAACGACGTCATCGACCTCTAGTTCCCGAGGCTTCAGCGGCTGCGGCGGGGCAGCTTTTGGGTGTTGGGCCCTCGACCCGGTAAGGTTGACGCGTTGGTGACGTGTCCGAGCGGCCGAAGGTGCAACACTCGAAATGTTGTTTGGTGTAAAAGCCAACGTGGGTTCAAATCCCACCGTCACCGCCAGCGAAAACCCCCGGGAAACCGGGGGTTTTCTGCATTAACGGCCTCTTCGTGGTGCATGCTCCAGTGATCTCGGGTGATGGATGACCGATTCGAGGGAGTCATGGTTCCCTGGACGTCGATGAACGCCGCCTATGCTGGGGCCGTGGAAGCGACCACCGAAGCGACGGAATTGCCTGACCACCGGGGCCGGACATTGAGGATCGTTCCTGTTGAGGTTAGTTACCTATCCACAGGTTCCCCTCACTGGCTTCCCTGGGCGATTGCCTGTCGATAGGCCCAATCTTGTCACTCCAGGTGCTGTGTTTGTCGTATTACTGATATGTCGAGCACGTTTTTAGATGCTGAAGTCATTTGAGTGCCGGCATTTATATACCGGACAGGCACCGCGAGCAGATAACCATAACCGGAACGGCTGGCATTCCGATATTGCCCGGTAGGCTGAGGCAACAACGTTCAAAAAGGATCCGCCGGCGGATGGCCCGAGACTGATCGGGACATAGACCATGCAGAGGTGGCCGGCTCGCGAAAGGTTGCACTACATGTTCACCGGAAGACTTTCTGCAGTGGTGCAGAACGAGACGGAAAACGGCGGCGCTTCTCCGCTGCTTTGGCTGGGGATTGCCGTAGTGGTTTTGGTTTTGATTTATGTGCTCGCCAAAACACTGAAGGCCAAGGCCGCGGCCGCCTCGAAACCGGGAGCCAAATTCCGGCCTTCCCTGACCGCCGAGGACGTCGAGGGCATCAGGTTCAGGCCCCCGCGACTCAGGGAACGTGGGTACGACGTGGAACAGGTCAGTGACCTGTTGGACCAAACGGTGCTTGAACTGCGGCGGCTGGCCGACGAGAACCTACGCCTCCAGCAGCAAAAAGCCGATCCCCTAAGCCAACCCGTCCTGATGGGCAGCCCGGTGATTACGCCGGATCAGGTAGTGAACCGAAAGTTCCAGACAATGAAAATTCGGCAAGGTGTTTCGCCGGCCGAAGTGGACGATTTCCTGGACCGGGTTGTTCTCGGCCTCCGGGAGTGGAACGCCGAAAATGCGAAGCTCAGGTCTGAGCTTTCGGGCAACACCTTGGGCAACGCTTCCTGACCCTGGTAAAACGCCCCGGCCGGTTTACGTCAGCCGGACCTCCGTGCGGTCTGCCCGGGCCGATCGGTCAGCCTAACACCCCGGCATCACTGAGCATTGATTCGGCAATAACCCATTGTCCGTAGAGGAAAAACAGGGACATGGGCACACCGATCCAATAGATGATCACTCGGTCACCCTTATTCATATGATCTATATCGGACTTAGGTTTCAGCACAGGCCGTATGGTCAGGAAAATTGCCAGCGGCATTACCGCCACCGCAATGGGCATGGGAATTCCGTTCCGACCCAACCTCCCGCTATAGGCAAGTCGCGTATCCAGGGGAAGAAGAACCAGCACAAATATTGCGATTCCCAGAGTCAGGATCAAAGCACATACACCCAATACCTTTGCGACTTTGTTCGCCCTGGCGCCGAGCTCAATATCGCGCTCCGTAACAACCACGGACCGCTTTTCAATCCCCGGATGAGCGCCGTCCTTCACCAGATCGTTTCGTCCTTCATCAAGCCGTTGACCAACGGTTTCTTGGTAGCGGAGGGAGAAAACGGACTGCCCCCTGGCGTGAATCACAGGCCGTAGGAGCACCATCAGGAACACCAGGACGCCTACGACGACGGCGGGAAGTACCGTCGTGTACACCACGAGAATCACGCCGGCGGATACAGAAACCCACACACCTGATAGCAGCAGCCCGAACGATACGAGAGCCCTCCCGTCCACCCTCACCGTGGCTCCGCGGACGGGTTTCCTGCCTAACTGGCGAACCTTGAAGCTGCGCATCGCCAGCACGGTTACGCCGAAAGAGGCCGCACCGACAACAGCCATAAGCGCTAAAGCAGCCGCCACTTTCATCCCCTCACTGGCTCAGTACCGATTTGCTCGTCTGCCGCTCTGTTTCCTGTAACCGGACGGATCTTTGCCCTCTTCGCAGATCAAAAAGGGCGACCGCCCAATGCGACATGCATGGGTCGAAGCCCGGCGATAAGATTCATTGCACCAATCGACACCACATAGCTGGGCCTCCCCAAAATGCCGCCGGTAATGGCAAGGTCCGGCAGCAGCCAGCGCCCCTATCCGCCTGCCTCGGGGAGGCAGGCGGATAGACCTCGGTTGAGTCAGTCGACTTTGTCGTATGAAGAAACCGCTGGTGCCATACCGATGACGTTAAAGAAACCCATCAAGGTGTGCGACGCCTGGCCCAGTTCGAACTCGAACCTACCTCCCTGCGCCAGCTCGGAAGCCATCTCATCGTTGGCCGCCTGGTCAAATTCATGAATCAAGGTCAACGTCCCGCAGTCCGACGTCCTGATGATTAGCTCCGGCCTCGATCCGACATTACGACCGGCACCACTGTAGGTGCCTCCCTCAGCATCCGTGACAGTGCATTCCATCCGAACCCGGTGGTCGTCGTCATAGGCGTTAACAACGAACGGTCCAACCGTCAGCGCTAGGAAGAGCACCCCAAAGGTGGGCAAAATTCCCCAAAAGGCCAAATTACTCTTCCAAGACCGTGACGGCTTCTTCGGCGGATCCGCTGAGATGTTGCCCTCGGCTTGTGGGTTCAATTCATCCTCCTCTCCTTTACCCAATTAAATCTGTTCCTCCTTGATACTAATTTGGTAACTCATGGTGCTGAACGACGGGCCCACCGGAGCCGTTTAGTCCGCCGCTGATAATGGCCGGAACAAGATCTTCCGGGCTGGGGATGCCCCTTGTCTCTATCGTCTCCTCAATCACCGCCTGGGTAACCCCGGCTGCGCGACCCACCGCGTCCTCCACTATCGGTGCCCAAGGTGAAGTAGGAGCCACATGAGCGTTGGCCCCTGGCGGCAGGGGCGGAATCGGCAGTCTTGCGGTGGCCACTTCAGAGAGCTTGCCGCTGCCGTAGCCGAACCCTGCATTGACTACGAAGCCCACTCCTCCCGCCTGGATATATCCCCCCGCGGTTCTCTCCCCATCGGGGGTGTTGAGTCTGTACTCAGCAACGCCGGATGTAGCCCCGGAGGCTCCAGCTGAGAGCACACCACGCACCGTACTGCTGGTGGCATGACGGATAGCGGTTTGCACCGCCTGACTTGCCCCGGATGCAGAGGCTGTCCGAGCCGCATACACCGCGCCTTTGGTCAGAGCACCTGCCGCTACACCGCCGGCGAGGCCGCCAAGACCGCCGATCAGAGCGTCTTTGCCGGCCTGGGCCCAGT
The DNA here is from genome assembly GCF_059090185.1 of Arthrobacter sp. MDT1-49-2. NCBI lineage: Bacteria > Bacillati > Actinomycetota > Actinomycetes > Micrococcales > Micrococcaceae > Arthrobacter > Arthrobacter sp. MDT1-49-2. Next base: position 189,808 of record NZ_JBNHFK010000005.1, on the reverse strand, counting down.
CCACTGTCCCGTTCTGGGCCTTCGACGTTGCTATCGACATGCCTCCGCTGATCAATGCACCCGATGCGGCACCAATCAGCGCCACGCCCACCGGACCACCAACGCCTGTAAACATAAGGGCAACGCCCAGAGCGACGGCAGCACCTGCCGCCACATATTCCCAGTGACTCCCCAGTGACTTCTGGAAGTCCGCCAACTCAGCATCCGTCAGCGGGCTCAGGCCCGTTGGGTCGCTCGCGTTCAGCGGGTTGTTGCCGGCATAGGAATAGCGGTTGCCGTCCCAGCCGGCGCCGAGCACCGGGGCCAGCGGGTCGGTGGACAGGAAACCGCGGGCGGCCGGGTCATATGCCCGGGCGCCCAGCCACTCGAGTCCCGCAATGTCCATGCCTCCGTCGGCTGTCAGACCGATCCCGGCCGGCAGCCCGCCTGCCATCCCGGACAACGCCGAGCCACTCCCGGAAACCATTCCCGGCTTCGGGACAACCGAGGCGCCCAGAACAGCCCACGGATCGGCCTGGTCCGTGGCCCGGGCAGCACGCCACCCCGGTGCCAGCCACCCTTCCCCTATTCCGGTAACCCCTCCGGGAAGGTTCAGGACCTGTTCCGAGCCGAACCCGGCCAGGGAAGGTATCGAGGTGGCGCTGTCCCACCACACCGGGCAGCCATCCACTGAGGACAGCTCACCCAAGGCATCCACCCACACCTCGTGCCGACGCGTTTCCGTACCGTCCGGGGTGCGGTCCAGCGCGACCTGCAGGTAACCTGTGGGGCCCCAGGCATACTCAGTCCATGACCCGTCCGAGCCGATGAGCCGGGAACGACGCCCCAGCCCGTCATGGACGTACTCCGTCCGACTGCCGTCCTGGTTCGTGACAGCTGTCAGTTGGCCTGCGGCATCGTAGTTGTAGGTTCGGGGACCGTCTGGGGTCATTTCCCGCACCAACCGCCCACCGGCGTCGTACTCCCACTCAAATACGGACGTCGAAGAACCGCCCGTGGTTGCTGCGGCAACCAGCTGGCCGGCATTGTCATACCCGTATCGAGTGACAGCCCCGGCACGGGTCAGTCCGGTGATCCTGCCGTCCTCGTCCCTACCGATCAGCGTAGTTTCGGCGGTCTCTGCCCGGTCAGTGCGGGTGTGCTCCGCGATGTAGCCGTTCCGGTATTCCCATTCCTGGACCAGCTCCCCGGCCGTGGCCCCGGTCAGGCGTCCGGCCGGATCATAGGTGAACGCAGCTTCACCCAGGCGGGAGTTGCGCACGGTTGTCACCCGGCCGACGGCGTCCCGAACGTAGGCGGTAGTGGTTCCGGCAGCGTCGGTGAACAATGTGCGGTTACCGTCCGCGTCATAGTGCCAGGACAGCCCCCGCCCGCCGCGGGTGCGTGAGACCAGCTGGCCCCGCCGGTTGAAGCCGAGTTCATGCTCCACCGTCAGCCCGTCCGCGCCGGTGTAGTCGGTAACCACCACACGGCGGTTCAACCCGTCACGATGAGCGCTGGCCAGGAGTTTTCCGTTGTAGGACGTGCTCTCTTCCCGCCCGGCAGCGTCATATACCCAGGTGGTGGTGTTGCCGTCAGGGTCGGTCTGGGAGAGCTGGCGCCCGGCCGGATCGTAGGTCGCCGTGGTGACCCGTCCCAGCGGATCCCTGACCGACTCGACTTTGTCGGTTTCCGTGTAGGTGCGAGTGGTCACTCCGCCCAGCGGGTCAGTGATCCGGATCAGCCGCCCGCGGAGGTCGTACTCGAACCGGGTCCGACCGCCCACACCGTTAACCGTTTCAACCAGTTCCCCGGCCGCGTTGTACTTGAACCGGCGGGTGCCGTACCAGGAATCCTGGGAGAAATTCAGCCGTCCCGCCTTGTCATACCCGTAGCGGGCATTGCCCTGACCGGGGGTCTGCCGCAGAACGAGCCTGCCGCAGGGGTCGTACTCAAAGGTCTCAGCTTCGCCGGTGGGCAGAATCCGGGCAGCCACCCGCTGGTCCGCGTCGTAGACCAGTTCAGTGACCGCACCCAGGGGGTCGACGGTCTTCCAGGGACGCCCACAGATGTCGTATTCGTACCGGGTCACCGCTCCGGATGGTGAAGTCACCGAGATGATCTTCCCGGAGACATCACGGCCCAGGCGGGTCAGTCCGCCTTCGCCGTCCACCAGTTCCACCGGGTTGCCGGCGGCGTCGTACGTGACGAGCTTCGCGGAACCGTCTTCGGCTTCTTCCCGGATGGGGCGCCCGTACACATCAAAGCTGTAGCCGGAAGTGGCAAAAGCGCTGGAGACGCTGGAGCTGCCTCCTTTCCGGTCCGTACGTGCCTCTGCACGAACACCGGTCGGGTCGACGACGGCGGTGAGGTGCCCGATCCTGTCATACTCGCGCACCCAGTCATGGCCATCGGGGTCGGTGACGCCGGTCAGGCGGGACAGGGAGTCGTGCGTAAAGCCCCAGCGGGCACCGTCGGGCAGGATCGCCACGGTCACGTTCCCGAGTTCGTCAAATACCCGCTCGTTGGTCCGGCCCAGCGGGTCGGTAGTGCGCACCAGTTCGCCATTGGCACCGTATTGCAGCTCGGTCCGGCCCCCGTCGGGGGCGATAGACGCGGTGATCCGACCGGCGGCATCGTGTTCAAAGGTCCAGACGGCGCCGTCGGCATCCTCGCGCCGGACCAGCAGCCCGGCAGCGTTATAGGCGAACCGTGTCGCGGCCCCGGACGGCATGACGGATTCGAGCGGGCGGCCGGCCGCATCACGGAGGATCCTTGCGGTCTCTCCGAGTGCGTTGCGCGTGGCAACCAGGTTCCCATACGCGTCGTGCTCAAAGGCGACCGTGACTCCGACCGGATCGGTGATCCTGGTCAGGAGACCGCGCTCCCATGTGAGTTCGGTCCGCCCGCCGAGCGGATCGAGGATCACAGCCGGATCCCGTGTCAGGTCATCGGCGTATTCATAGGTGACAACGGATCCGGACTCGGACACTACGGTAGTGATCCGGTCCTGCTCGTCCCACCCGTAGGTCAGGTCCGCACCTTCAGGAGTTACCGTGCGGATCCGGCGGCCGCGGTCGTCATAGGCGTGCACGGTGACGGACCCGTCACGTTCAGTGAGGGACACGAGATTGCCGTGCCGGTCATACGCCATGGACTGCCGCTGATCGTGCGAATCCAGCACGCCGACGAGACGGCCTTTGGCGTCCGCGATCCAGGAGTTGGACCGCGTACCGTCCTCATCCGAAACCACAGTGACCCTGCCGGGCAGGTATGCAAAACGGGTGCGGCGGCCATGCTGGGTGACCTGCAGGATGACCCGGCCCTGCTCGTCGTACGTGTTTTCCGCTTCCAGCACGCCGGCGGCGGAGTAGACGGCGTCGATCAGGCCGGCGTCGTTCCACCGGTACGTCCGGGTGCCCGTTTCGGTAGTGACGGCGACAAGGCGGCCTGCGTCGTCATACCCGTATTCGGCCCGGCGCCCGTCGGACGCCCGCACCACGGCGGCGCGCCCGTTCACATAGTCAATCTCCAGGAAGCGGCCGCGCACGTGGGACAGCCGGGTGACCTCACCCAGGCGGCCGGCGTCGTCGGATGAATCCTCGCGGTGCACAGACACAATGCGTCCCGGCCCTGACCCGGCCCCGAGCCAGACCCCGGCCGTAGTGTAGGCCCACCATGAACCCTCATTATTCTTCACAAGGAGGATCTCTGCGGTGCCTTCGGGCAGGCTCAGTTCCGACCAAGGTCCGGCTGCAGCCGGCTCGCGGGTCAGCCAGTAGTTCTCCCCTACCGACCGGCCCCAACCCTCGCCTTCGCGGGGGAAATCCACGGCACGGCCGTCGGCCAGGATCCAGCGGGCGCCTTCATCCGAGAGCACCAGATGCTGGTCCAGCACCGAAGACCAACCCGGGCCAAACACGCCGGGCCCTTCCTGCGGCGCCAGAGAGTTGTACATTCTGGACAGGACCAGGTTCGAGGCGGCTCCGGCAAAACCCAGGTCCGTTTCCGGTTCGATGAAGTTACCCGTGGCCGTGTTCACCGGGTCGTTGGCGTACCCGGTGGTCGGCATCGCACCATAGGCCTTGGGCGGATCAATGGTCAGTCCGTCCCTCGCTATGTCTATGCCGGCAGCGGCGAGTGATGCCGCCAATGCGGCATCCGAAACCACCGCGACTCCCCCGTTGTTGCCGGCGGAAAAGAAGGCACCCGCGACGAGGTCGGCCCAGCGGGCATCGTTCTCATTGGCCCTCAGATAGTCGTGGTAGGCGCGCATGACGCCGGAGGCGTCAACGGCTCCCCACATGCACTGCTGCTTGAACTCCTCAAGAAGACCTTCCAGTGTGGTGAGGGTATTCTTCAGCTCATCGTCCAGCCTGCGCGAGCCGGCGGCGAAGTTCCACAGGTTTTCGGGCCGGGCGGAAGATGTTCCGCCGCCATAGCCCCCGCTGCCCGGGGTCGGATCGTTTCTGACACCTACAACGGGTGCCACAGAGGAGAAAGTGGGCCCGGGAAGGGGGTCGGTGTTTGGCGGCTGTTCGCCATCCACCCCGCCGTTCCACCAGTCCAGGAATTTCTCCCACCCATTGCGGTTCCGGTAGTCCCGGACATACTCGTTGTTCTCTTCGCGGCGGTTGTTTTCCTGCTCGGCGTAGGAGATCACCTCGCGGATCAGGCCTGCCACCGAGCTCAGCGCACCGGCGAGGTCCGCTGCACTTTTCGCTGCGGTGGCGGCGTTGGTCTCGAACAAACGCGAAAAGTATCCCTGAAAGTCCGTTTTACCTTCGGCGACCAGCGCGGCCCTGGAGCCGGACTGCCCGTATATTCTCGTTACCTCGTTATCGAACGCTGTGGCCACTTCACTGGCCTTGGCGAAGTTGAACGGCCCGCCACCGTAACCGGCTGGCGACTCCGGCAACAACTTCATTTCAACAACATCAGAATCCATAATCAGGGCCCCCACTGAACAAAACGGAATATCGAACAACGCATGAAGTTGCCGCCCGGGAAGAAACGCCGGGATAGGCAGCAGGAATAGGGCGTCCGGTAGGGACACCATCAGAAACGGACCCGGGATTCCTCAACCGGGCCGGTGAACCGGGCAATGCCCGGGCAGCCAGCCGCCGCAGCGGCGCCGGCTACCCGGGCATGTACACGATGAGAATTGCCTGGCGCTTAGGCGCCGCCGCCGGCGGAGAAGATGTTCTCCGAGATCTTCTGCAGCTGCGTGCGAAGCTCTTCGAGTTCCTGGCGGGCCTTATCCAGGGCGGCCTTGGTTTCCGGCCACGTGGATCCCCGGAACTGGGCGGCCAGCGGGCCGTCCCAGGTGTTCGGATCGGACAGGATCTTGCCCTGCGCATCCAATGCCGAGATCTGGTCGGTGAAACCGCCGTTGATGATGGACTGCACCTGGGTGATGGCGGACTTGGCCTGTTCAGTGGACAACACGCGTGACATAAAAATTTCCCCCTATTGAGTCACTGCTTCGACACCGGACAGATAACCGCCGGTGACCGGACGGACGGAACCCTACCAACAACTCATGAAACCGACAAGGAACAAATAAACCGTTTCTGACGCCGCGATTTCGGTTGAACAACCGCAAACAGAGTCAAGATGGTTGTTTTCTTGCAACTAACCCTTATGATGCTCAAGGCACAGCGAACGGATGAGGGGACGATTCACCATGCCCAGACAAACTAAAACCCACCTGCCGAACCCGCGGGGTAAGACCGCACGGAGTCGGCTGCTGGGCGTGGTCCTTATATCCACGGCGCTGATTGCGACGACTTCATGCACCCCGGAGGAGGAGCCGGAGCCGGTATCCAACCCGGTCAAGCTCCTGCAGAACGTGCACGTGGGGCTGTCCCCGGCGGCCGGTGTCCAGACCATCGAGGGAACCACCATTTCGGTGGCCGCCGACGGGGCATCCTCCGCTGAAGATACCGAGTACACCGCCGAAGAAGTGGTCGGTGAACTTCCGGTCCGCGTGGGCCTGCAATACCGTGCCGGCGAGAAATCCGGTTCCGACCTCGCTGAGCTGCAGGGCCATACCGGCCCGGTCGAGATCAACCTGACGGTGGAGAACCTGACGGTCAAGCCCCAGGTCATTGAGTATGACGCCGCGGGCCAGACCCGTTCCGAGACCGCCCTGGTGGGCGCTCCGCTGACCATTGCCGCCTCCACCAAGCTCGACGGCGTGCGGGTGGACGACATCACTCCGGGCTCCGCGGACGGCACGCTGGGCACCAACGGCGTGCTCAGCCGGGCAGACGACGGCGCCGCCGTCGTCCAGTGGGCCACGGTGCTGGCACCGCCGCGTTCCGGTGCGAGCACCACGCTGCGCCTCGTCGCCGATGTCAAGGACTTCCAGGTCCCCGCCATTGACGTGGCCGTCCAGCCCGGCATCAGCACCAACATGAGCGCAGAAGGCGTGCTCGCCGGAGCCTTCTCCTCCGGCGCCGGGTCCGAAATGGAGCTGCAGACCCGCACCATTTCCCTGGTCTCGGACGTCAACACCGTACTGATCAAGGCCGGCGCCACCATCACCGAAGTCCGAAAGAACTTGGAAACCACCTCCCAGACCCTGGGCGTCAAGACCGCCGGCGAGCTGCGGGACAATTCCGAGGCACTGGCCGGAACCATGACCGGGCTGAAGAGCCAGCTCACCTCCCTTGGCGCCGATCTGGAAACCGCAACCAAGGGCACCGAGTCGGTGACCATGGCCCAGCTGCAGCAGACCGTTGCCGCGGTGGACTCCATGCTCGGCGATACCTCGGCCACGCCTCCGCCGGCGGAAATCAGCGACGACGGCTGTGCCGCCGTCGTCACGAAGCCGGAGCAGGCGGGCACCGTTTACGGCAGCATCCTGACCATGGCATCCCAGCTGGACGCCTACGCAACAGTCAGCGCGGACTGCCGCGAACTGGTTGTGGCGGACATGCGCACCGCCATCGGGCCGGAGAAGCCGACCGCTGAGGTTTGTGCGGCCGAGGCTGAGAGCGGCGAAGAGGGCGCAGTTTCCATTACCTGCTCGCTGTACGGCTCCAATGCAACAATCTCCGCTGCCCTGATTGGTCTGGTCGAAGACGGAGACGCACTGGTGGAGGAGCTCAACCCGGAGCTGGTCACGGAGGCCATTGCAGAGCAGGAAGCTTCCGCCAAACAACTGGCAAAAGTGAGCGAAGGCCTCACCGCCCTCCAGAACCGGGCGAAGCCGAAGGATGACTACACCGCGGCGCTGAAGGGGGTCAATGACGCCATCGAAGCTGCCAAGGCATCCCTCGGGGCTTCCCGCGAGGCGTCCAAGGCCGCGAAGGACAGCATCGACGGACTACGGGGACAGCTGGAGATTATCGGAGGCACCGCAGCGGACGCCCAGTACGAACTTGGCGTCGGGGCGCCCTGGGATAAGTCAATGACGAAGCAGAACGAAGCCCTCGCTGCAGAGATTTGCCGACTGGTGGACAGGAGAGACCCTGAAGACCCCGACGAGGGCAAGCTCTCCGCTGAGCAGGCCGAGGTGCTTCGTTCCTATCTGACGTCGGTTCCGTGCAATCCCGAGAATGCTGACGGCACCGAGGCCCAGCCGCTGACGCCGCCCGCCGGTTTCTCCAACCCGCTGGACATGCGCCTGGCAGAGCAGTCCACGGCCTGGGACAACGTCCTTGCCCAGGTCGACACGAAGAATGCTGACGCGGCGATCAACCAGGCGTTCTCGACGCTGGACAAGTCCTTCGACGAGACCAACAAAAAGCTGGATGACGTCAGCAAAGCAGTCAAGGCTCTCGACGGTACGGCCACCGGACGCTACGACGACACCGAGGTTGGACTCAAAACCCTGGAAACGGACCTCGGCGTCGCCATCGACTCCTACACCGGAGTCAGCACCAACCTCGCAGCACTGGAAAAGCAGCAGCGTGAACTCGGGGACAACATCAAGGAAGCCCTGAAGGGCGTCCAGGAAAACACTGCAGAAGCGGTGCGGAAAGCCGTGGACGGCCAGGTGCGCGAAGTCACCGATGTTGGCGACAAGAGCACCGATTCCGTCACCACCGCTTTCAACAACTCCATCTCCGGCCTGAAATCCACCTCGGATCAGGTTGTGGGAGACGCAGGCGAAACCGTGGACAAGCAGCGCGGTGAGCTGCAGGAGGAAAGCGGCGCCCTCGCCGGTGCCCTGGCCAAGAGCACCCAGGCATCCCTGGAGCGCATTGCCGCCAGCACGTCGGGCTCCACCCGCGACGTGGAGGGTGCGGACGCCCTTCTGTCCTCAAGCCTCAACAAGGTGATGCTGGACCTGGGTGACCGGACCGTCAACGGATCCGGCCTGCTCGGATCCATGACCACCAGCGCCGCCAAGGCGGATACAGCCGATTACCAGCTGGCCCTGGCCGCACAGAATGCGGAAGGGTATGCCAATATCCGCTCCCGCGACGTGGACGGGCTGCTGCTCCGCCAGGCGCAGTTCAAAGCCGCACTCACTGCTGTTGAAGAACTGCCGGCGTTCCACCTAGAGGTGCCGGCCGGCGCGTCGTCGCAGACCCTGTACACCCTGCGGATCGGAGGCGGCGAATGAGCCCGCGCACGCGCCTGATGACCCTGCTCATCGCGGGGGTGGCCGTTGTTGCCGCCGCGGTGATCGCCCTGACGGTCACCCTGAACCGGCCCAAGGAAGCACCGCAGACCGACCCGGTAGCCGCGACGGTTCCCGTGGCCCTGAAGGCTGACGGGCTGCCGGAGAAGATGTCCCTGGGCATTGTCCTGACGTACGGATCCTCCGGCGAACCCGGCTCGGAATACAACAATGCCGCACAGGGCGCCGTGGTGGCTGCCCAGCGGTTCAGCCAGGGCGGCGCCGAGGTAACCCTCGCGCCCCGGAATGACCGCGGCACGGAAGAAGGCGCCCGCGAAGCCGTGCGCGCCCTCGCCGAAGACGGCGTCTCCGGCATTGTGGTAACCAGCACCGGACCGCAGGCACTGGCAGCGGCCAAGGCCGCCGAGGAGCTGGGGCTGCCGGCCATCCTCCCGTACGCGGAGGCTTCGGAACCGGCCCCCTCCACCTGGACCACCAAGGCCTCCGGCGCCGCACTCGAGGAAGCCATCGGCCCAGCCCTGGAGGGGAAGTCCCGGGTGCTGGTAGTCAACGACGGCGGCGCCGTTCCCTCCACGGTCCAAGCCGCGCAGGCACTGAACCTCCAGGATTTTGAAGACGTTACCGCCCTGGCCCAGGAGGCCGCCATTCAGACCGGCAACCAGCCGCTCCCGCCGGTGGAAGGCGCCCCGGCGGACGCTGAGTCCGTCCGGATCACCGACCCCGCTGACGCCGTCGTTGTCTCCGCCGCCACACCGCAGCGTCTCGCCCGCCTGGTGCAGGCACTGCAGGCCCGCGATGTATCGGTTCCGATGGTGTTGCCGAACGGCGCGGACGCACCGGCCTTTGCCGCCGAACTCGCCGCATTGGACGGAGCCGCCACCGGTCAGCTGATCACCCTGGCACCGGCCGGTGGCGACGGCGCAGCCCTGCAGCAGGATGCCCAGGGCCGCGGCATGTCCGCATTCCTCTCCGCCGTGCGCCTGGCCTCCGGGGATACCAAGGTCAGGAACCTGACCGGCGATGCTCCGCTGGCCGCCTCCGCATGGGCTGCCGACACGTCCAGCCACGACGCCGTCGTCGCGCTGGTCCGTGCCGCCGCGCAGGCGGAAAGCAGCGACCCGGCTGAGGTGGGCGATGCGCTGCGCACCATGTCCTTCGGCCCGGGTGAGGGGCTGGCCGGACCGGCGTTGGACTTCACCAGCCCCCTGGCACTGACCGTGAAGCCGGTCCCGGTCCACGCCTCAGCCCAGGATCTGGGTCTGCGCCCGGCAGACGAGAACGCTCCGCGGCTCGTTTGGGTGCCGTCTCCGGCCGCCCCCTGATTCCCCGGCCCCGGCCCGTCTCATACCGGACGGGGCATCATTCCTCTATGGAAGGAACGCCCCGGTGCGTTTGCTGATCGATCTGGACGAGCGCCGCTTCGAATGCGAAGTGGCGCACGCTGCCCAGTCCACCACGCTGGCAGACCTCGTGGAGACCGCCGGCGGGCCGCGCCTGGCACCCACCGAGGCAGTGTTCCTGGACGACTCCCAGGTCTCCGGCTCCACGCCGGTCTCCGAGCTGGTGCTGCTCGAGGGCAGCCGCGTTGCCCGGACACCGTGGCCCGCCACCCCGCGGGTGCGCGGGTGGAGCGTGACCCTGGCCGGGGGCCAGAGCGCCGGCACCGTCACCAGTGTTCCGCAGGGCCGGGAAATGCTCATCGGGCGGTCACCGCACGCGGACCTGACGCTTCCGGCCGAAAGTGCGTCCTGGGACCATTGCCGCCTGCGCCGGGAAGAGGACGGGTTGCGGGTCCTGGACAGCGGTTCCACCAACGGCACCCTGGTTAACGGTGAGACCGTCGGCGAGGAAGGCATCTTGGTCGAGGACACTGCAACCGTCACTGCCGGCGGCACGGTTCTCCTCCTGCGACGTTCACTGGACGAGACCCCCGCCCCGGCGCCCGGCAGCCTGCACAACCTCACCCCGGCAGCAACGGCGCCGTTCAACCGTCCTCCCCGGCCGGGGCAGGCCCCGCCCGGCGACGCACTGGTTCCCCCCACCCGCAAGGACGTGCCCCCGGCCAGCAAGTTCAGCTACATCACGGTCCTGGCGCCGCTGGTGATGGCCGGTGTCATGGTGGCGGTCCTGGGCGATATGCGCTTCGCCATGTTTGCCATGCTCAGCCCGGTAATGGCCGTGGGCATGTGGTTCGAGCAAAAACGCCGGCACACCCGCGGCTTGAAGGATGAGGACGAGCGCTTCACCGGGGCGATCAAGGAATTCGAACAGCAGATCCGCACCGCGGCCGAAGCCGAGACGGCCCGCCGCCACCGGATGATCCCGGATCCGGCCACGGTGGTGCGCCGCCCCGCGCTGCCCGCCACCTCCCTGTGGCAGCGCCGGGCCGATGCGGACGATTTCCTCGCCCTGCACGCCGGCACCGGTGACGTCCCGTGGAAACCCGAAGTGGACCGCGCAGCCTCATCACGCCTGGATGAAAAGGTCAAGGAATCCCTGGCCGCCGCCCGGCTGCTCGCCGCCCCGGTACTGGTGGACCTCACCGATGCCGGTGTGGTGGGCATTGTGGGCCCGCGCGACGGCGCCCTCGCCCTCGCACGGTCACTGCTGGTCCAGGCCGCGGTGCACGTGGGCCCGGCGGACCTGACCGTCGGCGTCTTCTGCGACGCCGGCCGCGCCGAGGAATGGGAGTGGGCCTCCTGGCTGCCGCATACCCGCCAGGCAGGCAGCAGCAACGGCCAGCGTTGGATGTCCTCCCACCGCGAGACCAGTGTCGCCATGCTGCGGGCGCTCAAGGACACCGTGGAGGAACTGCCCACCCCGGCACTGCTGGTGGTGCTGGACTCCGAGGTACTCACCGAAGGACGGGACGCTCCCGCCCGCGCCCTGCTCGGCATGGGCCGCTCCGCCCCCGGAGCGCACATCAACCCGAAGGACCGCCCGGCCCGGGCCGCCGGCATCGTGATTGCGACGTCGGAGGAACAGCTGCCGGCCTCCTGCACCTCCATCATCAGGGTGGGGGAAGACTCCGCGGCCACACTGGACCAGCCGGAGGACCTCACCCGCGTGGAAGACGTCATCCTGGCCGGGCTCGACCATGAGGAAGCCCTGCGCTGTGCCATGCGGGTGGCGCACTTCGACGATCCGGAACTCAACGTTCCCGGCGCGTCACTGCCGTCCCTCGTGCGGCTGCCCGACCTCCTGGGCTACGGCCAGCCCGATGCACCGGCCATCCGCCGGCTCTGGGACGCTCCCACCGGGATTTCCGCTCCCATCGGCACCGGTGAGGACGGGGCCCTGAGCCTGGACCTGGTCAAGGACGGCCCGCACGGGCTCGTGGGCGGCACCACGGGCTCCGGTAAGTCCGAGTTCCTGCGCTCGTTCGTGGCCGGCCTCGCGGCGCGTAACGATCCCACCCGGCTGAACTTCATCCTGATCGACTTCAAGGGCGGTGCAGCGTTCAAGGCGTGTGAACGCCTGCCGCACACCATCGGCACCATTTCCAACCTGGACGAGCAGCTCGCGGACCGCGCCCTGCAGGCCCTGGAGGCAGAAATGGAGCGCCGGCAGCGGGTGTTCGCTGCCGCAGGCGAAGGCATCGACAACCTTCCCGCCTACATGGCGACCAACCCGGCCGAGCCGATGCCCCGGCTGCTGCTGGTGATTGACGAATTCGCCATGCTGGCCAAGGACTTCCCGGACGTGCTGCAGGCCCTGGTCAGCGTGGGTGCCGTGGGCCGTACCCTGGGCGTGCACATGATCCTGGCGACGCAGCGGCCCGCCGGCGTCGTCAATGACGACATCCTGGCCAACACCAACCTGCGCGTGGCCCTGCGGGTGCAGAGCCGCGAAGACTCCAACAACGTCATCGGCGTCCCCGACGCCTCCGCGATCGGCCGGGCCCAGATGGGCCGCGCCTACGTGAAACTGGGCCAGGACGACATCACGCCCGTGCAGACCGCCCTGGTCACCGGACGCGCGCAGATCGGCGGCGGGCCTGCGGTGGATGTCCGCGAGATCGGCCCGTTCGGCGTCCCCGTCCCGCCGCCCGCGCCGCCGCGCTCCGCCGTCGCGGACGAGAATGATCTGGACCTGCTCATCGACGCCATTGTCGAGGCCAACGCCGACGCCGGGTACGCCCCGCCGCGCCCGGTCTGGCCCGAGGCCCTGGGCGAACGCGTGGAACTGGCGGGCTTCCTCCCGCAGGCCGGCACTGAACCGGGTGACGCCGAAGGGGCCGACGTCGAGCCGACGGGAACAACGACGGTCGCGTCCCCGGCAGACCCCGCCGTCCCGATGGTCGGCGGAGTCGAGGGTTCCTCGGTCCTGGTCACCCTGATGGACGAGCCGGAGCTGCAGCGCCAGTCCCCCTCCGGCTGGGACATGTCCGCCGGGAACCTGATGCTGCTGGGTGTGGCGGGTTCGGGCACCACCACCACCCTGGCCTCCATTGCGCTGACCCTCGCCGGCTCCACGGATCCGGCGGACCTGGACCTGATGATCCTGGACATGGGCTCCCGGGAGCTCGAAGTGCTCAAGGACCTGCCGCACACCGTGGCCTATGTGGGCACCGGCGCCGGGGCCAAGGAACAGCAGGCCCGCTTCCTGCGGCACCTGCACACCGAAATGGAGGCCCGCCGCGCGGATCCGAGCCGGAAGAGCCGCACCGTGGTGCTGCTGGACGGTCTGGCCTCCCTGCGTGACGAGTTCCAGGACTATGAGGGCCAGCAGCTGCTGGACCTGCTGTACCGGGCGTACGCCGACGGCCCCGCCGTGGGACTGTCATTCGCGGTCTCCACCACACGTGCCAAGGCGGTTCCCACCGCCATGAACGAAGTGACGCTGCAGCGCTGGCTCTTCCGCCTTGCCGACACCTATGACTATTCCTCCCTCGGCATCCGCGGCAAGGCGATCCCCGCTCCCCTGCCCGGACGCTGCGTGGATCCGCGGAACACGCTGCAGATGCACGTGGCCACCCCCGCCGTCGGAATAGCCGAGGCAGTGGAAAGGGTCCGGCAGATCTGGGGGGATGTGCCCGCGAAGGCTCCGGCCATCCGGCGCCTGCCCTCGGACATCACGCTGGAGGAACTCGGCGCCCGGCCGCAGCTTGAGGGCGAGCCGTGGCTGATCCCGGTGGGTATGCAGGAAGCGGATTTCTCCCCGGCCTTCCTGGAAATCTACGAAGGCGAGCACGCACTGATTGCCGGCCCGGCCCGCTCCGGCAAGTCCACGCTGCTGCTCGCCCTGGCCGACGCCCTGCGCGGTACCGCCACACCGCAGGGGCCGGCGCAGGTCTGGGGCATCTGCGACCGCCGGTCCCCGCTGGCCTCCGCGGACCTGGACCGGGTCGCCGTCGGGACGGATGAAGTACCCGCCCTGCTGGCTTCGCTGCGGCTTGAGCGCGGGCCGGTGTTCCTGCTGATCGACGACGCCGAACGGTTCGAAGACGCCGATCAGTCCATCGGCGGGGTGGTGGCGTCCGGCCAGGCGGGGCTGTGTGTCATCGCGGCGGGCCGCTCGGCGGATCTGCGCGGGCTGTACAGTCATTGGACCAAGACAGTGCGCAAATCCCGGCTGGGCGTCCTGCTGCAACCCGATGTAGATTACGACGGCGAGCTGCTGGGCGGCATGCTCCCGCGGAAGGCTCCGGTGGCCATCACCACCGGACGCGGGTACATCGGCATCGGCGGCAGGATGGCGTTGATTCAGTCGATCAGCGCCGGGGTCCGTTCCTAAGGGATCGGGCCGGGGCAAGGCGGCGGTGCTTGGGGAAACAGAACATCAGCGTTGGGGAGTAAGGCATGCAATTGGCACAAACGGGCCAGGCCCTGGGAGCGTCCTACCGCTTCGGCGAGCGTGTGGGCTCGGGTGCTGCCGGCGAGGTCTGGACGGTTACGTCCGCCGACGGCCGGACTTATGCTGCGAAAATCCTGCGCCCCGAACACGCTGATGATCCCTCCCTGGTAGAGCGGTTTGTCCGTGAGCGTTCGGTGCTCCTGGGGCTGCAGGGTTCCAACATTGTTACGGTCCGCGACATGGTCGTGGAGGGCTCCCGCCTGGCGATCGTTATGGATTACGTGGCCGGCGGTTCGCTGCGCGAAGTGGTCAAGGACGTCGGGCCGCTACGGCCGGCGGACGCGCTTGCCGTGGCGGCCGAAGTCTTCGATGCGCTGGCCGCGGCCCACGCCAATGGCATCACGCACCGTGACATCAAGCCGGACAACGTCCTGCTTGAAAACCCCTGGCCCCAGTGGACCCCGGGAGATGTCCGGGTCTCCGACTTCGGCATTGCCGATGTTGTGGGTGAACGGATCCGCGAAACCACCGGGCTCATCGGCACACCGCAGTACATGCCGCCCGAGCTCATCAGCCGCGGCCGCTCCGGTCCCGCCGGTGACGTCTACTCCACGGGGGTTCTGCTTTACGAGCTCCTCGCGGGCCGGACCCCCTTTGCCGGCCCCGGACCGGATTTCAGCGTTGCGTACCGCCATGTGTCCTCCCGTCCGCCGCGGATCCCCGTGGATGATGAGCTCTGGACAATCCTGGACGGGCTGCTGTCCAAGGACCCGGCCGGCAGGCCCACCGCACCGGAGGCCGCCGCAAAACTCCGTCGTCTGGCTCCCCGCCTGGCGGATCAGTCACCCCTGCCGCGCGGCGAGGCGCCCGAGGAATTCGACGAAGTGGAACGCCCCGCCACCCTGGTCCGGGGAGCGTTCTCCGACGCGGACCTTACCGATCTGGCCTCGCCCCCGGCGGAGGGCGTCAACACCGTGGTTCCCGAACTGGGAGAATCCGGCAACGCCACCATCGCCCGTCCCCTGCCGCGCCGCGAGCTGTCTTCCCGGACCGAGGCCGCCGCAGCCGCAGAGCCGCAGGAGCCGCCGTTCTGGCGCACCCGCAAGGCACTGCTCCTCGGCGGCACCGCAGTGCTCCTCCTTGTCGCGATGGTTGTCGGGTTCGTGGTCCTGGCGCCGTCCGGCAAAAAGGCCGACACCGCTGTGGCTGCCGAGCGTCTCTCCGCGCAGGCCGCGGGAACCGCGATGCCCACCGGGCTGACCATTTCCCGCAGTGCATCCTTCGAGCCGTCCAGCGGCAAGGTCCGGCTGAGCCTCGCCTACGCGGCGCAGAAAGCTCCACTCTCAGGTGACTTCCTTGAAATCATCCCGGGGCTCGCCGAAGGTGACACCTGTCCCGCCGTTACTTGGGAGGGCGCTGCGGTGACCCGGAACCAGGCCTCGATCACCGGCGTCGACGTGGAATGCGGCTGGAAACTCTCAGACCTTCAGATCCCGGCCGGCGGGTCCGTTGAGGTCAGTGCCGAGGTGCCGGTGGCCCCGGCTGACCAGCAGGCCTTCGATGAGTGGCTGCGTGCCGGATCCGAGGCCACGACGGCGGCGGCGCAGGATCCGGAGGTGAAAGGCACAGCCTATCCGGCCCAGCGCCTGATGGGCGTGGAAGTACGCACGCCTGCCCGCGTGGTGACGCCCAGCCCGCTGAAAATCACGCTGCTTCCCGTGTGGGCCGGAGGCGCCGATGAGCTCAATCCGCTGTACGTCAGCCCCGCGTCCGGCAGGCCCTCCCAGATGCTTACCGCAGTGACCGGCGGCGAGAAGGGCCTGCGCTTTTCCGACGGGTGCGGCGGGGCGCTGGCCGTGGACAGCTCCGGGCTCACCGTGACGGCCCTGCAGATCACCCCGCAGTGCACCGTAAGGGCCAGCGTCGGCAACTTCACCGAGCTGCAGTCCCCACCCTTCAGCATCACCTCGCGGGAGAGCTCGGGCGAGTAGGTCCCGCCGGGCGGCGATGTTCCGGCCGGACGCACGCAAAGAGGCCCGGAGGCCGCTGCCTGGATTGCAGGCTGCGGCCTTCGGGCCCCTTCCCCTTACGTCACGGCCGAGCTACTCGCGGTGCAGTTTGTCCTGAACCGTGCCGGCAACCTTTTCCACCACGTTGGGGACGTCGGTGGTGCCGTAGTAGCGGGCGTCCGGGCGGGTGACGTCCGGCATCGGTGCCGACGTCGTCGGGCCCTCGTGGTAGCTGAACTCGCCCTTGCCATCCGGGGTGGGACCTGAGGCCCAGGAGCCCTCGGAGGCATGCTTTCCGTCAGAGAAGTTCAGGTACTGGTAGGACACTTCGCGCTCTTCCTTTTTGATCGGGAAGTTGCTCGGGACAGGCAGGAGTTCGTAGCCCTCTTCCTGCAGTTCCTTCGCAGCGGCAGTCCACTGGTTCTGGTGCATGGTGTCGCGTGCCAGCAGGAAGGAAAGCAGATCCCGCACACCCTTGTCATCCGTCATGTGGTAGAGCCGGGCCACGGCCAGGCGGCCCTGCATCTCCGCATTCGCATTGGCCGTGAAGTCTGCCAGCAGGTTGCCGGAAGCAGTCACGTACCCGGCAGTCCACGGGTTGCCGTTGCTGTCCACGGGACGGGCGCCCGCCCCGGCCACAATGGCGTGCTGGACATCCATGCCGCCCACCACAGCTGCGATGGTCGGATCCGACTGGACCGCGTCGTCGGTAATGCCCAGCGGTGCCTTTTCGAGCAGCTGGGCGATCATGATGGCCAGCATTTCCACGTGGCCCATTTCTTCAGCGGCAATGCCGTAGAGAAGATCCCGGTACTTGCCGGGAAGGTGGGAATTCCAGGACTGGAAGCCGTACTGCATGGCTACGGTGATTTCACCGTACTGGCCGCCGAGCACTTCCTGGAGTTTGCGCGCGTAGACGGCATCCGGCTTGTCCGGTGTCGCCTTGAACTGTAGTTCCTGCTTATGAAAGAACACTATTCACCTCCGCATATCAGGCCCGCATCGGATCGGGTCGCCAAACGTGGCGGTCCGCAGGCCGGTGACAGAAACCTAGTCCAATCCGGAGGTAGTAAGCAAACTTACTAAGGGTGGCCATTTCCCTCTCTGCTGACAACTAGGGGAGCTGCGGCCACCTTCCTTCGGCAGGGACGCACCCTGCCCTGCCGTTGCCTTTGTAGGATGAAGCACATGGACACCAACGGATCACAGCCCACCCTTGCCCAGCTGCGCAACCGCCAGACGGAGCTGGTGCTCGCTCTGGCCAACGAGACCCGCACCGACCGTCTGCAGCAGTACAGCGACGAACTGGAGTTCCTGGTCAAGCACATTCAGGAGCGCGAAGAGGCAGCGGCAGCAGGCACCGCTGACCCTTCCGGCGCGCCGGACCCTGGGCAGGCGCAGGGCGCGGGCGTTGAACAGCGCGAAGACGGCGTGGTGATCGAACCGGGTTCCGATCTGGAAACCGACGTCGACGCCGACAACCGGTAGCGGAGCCCGCCTTAGGCGTCAGTCCTCCCAAAACCGGCGGACGTCGTCGGCAATTTCCTTGGCCTGGCGCCTGCCGGCAGCCACTGACGGCTTGCGTGTGGAGCCGAGAAGCATGTTGGTTCCGAAGGCCTGCAGTGCCTGCGCGTCCGCCTCGATCAGGTAGGACTTGCCCTCCTTGGAGATGGTCTTCAGCGCCTGCGGCAGGGTGGGTCCGAACGGGCTCTGCGGTGCCTCCAGGCCGCAGGACACCACCAGCACCTTGTCATGACCGGCAGCAACATCGGCATTGGTTGCCGAGCGCATGCCGCCGTCCATGTAGACCCGCCCGTCGATGTGCACCGGCGGCCAGACGGTGGGCACCGTGCAGCTGGCCGCGACCGCCAGCCCCAGGTCAGTCCCCGAGCTGCCGTCAAAAACGGTAAAACTGCCGTCCTCGGCATCTACGGCGGCAACCCCCAGCGCTTTTTCGGGCCACGCGGGGTAGGGCACCAGCGTACGGATGCTGTTCACCCAAGCTTCTTCAGTGAGCGCGGTATCCGCCGCGAGCGCCAGCCGCCCCAACCGGGCGCGGGCGGCTTTTTCCCCGCCGCCGCCCTGGCCGGCCGCGCCCATGATGTTCATGAACCGCTCGCCGTCGAACGTATCCGGCTCCTGGTAGTCCCTGCCGCTGGTCCCCTCCGGCGACGCTTCCTGGGCCGCCACGGCGGCGCGCACCTGCCCGAACCGCAGGG
This sequence comes from Arthrobacter sp. MDT1-49-2, assembly GCF_059090185.1. NCBI lineage: Bacteria > Bacillati > Actinomycetota > Actinomycetes > Micrococcales > Micrococcaceae > Arthrobacter > Arthrobacter sp. MDT1-49-2. The sequence continues at coordinate 171,209 of NZ_JBNHFK010000005.1, read as the reverse complement.
CTGTTCCCACCACTGATCCGGCTGAGGTGCCCAACACCAGGTCCGCCTCGTTGAGATCCACCCCCAGATCCAGCAGTTCCGCCAGCAGCCCGATTTCCCAGGCGATACCGGCCACCCCGCCGCCACCCAGCACCACAGCACGCGTTGAACGCATAGTTGTTCCTCCTTGGCTTCCGCCGTCGACGGCAGGCCGGTTCCGGCCCGCGCTACCTTGTTGGGCAGTGTAGGCCCGATCCCCGTCCGCCGGGACATACCGGCGGTTGGTTCCGCCGGTTACCTTCCGGCGCCGGTTCCGGGCTTGAATGGGTTTATGGCATTAAGAGTTCTAATGGTGGGCCGCAAGCACGAGGACTGGGTGGTGGACGGAATCCGCCGGTACGAGAAGAGGCTGAAGAAGCCCTTCGACCTGACGTGGGTGCCCATTCCACATTCGGCCCGGGAGGGTGACGCAGCCCGGAAGGAGGAATCCGAGCGGCTGCTGGCCAAGGTCGGCTCCGATTATGTGATCCTGCTCGATGAACGCGGCAAGGCCATCACTTCCCCCGCCTTGGCAAAGACCCTGCAGAAACCGCTGGATTCCTCCCGCAACGTCACGCTGATCATCGGCGGAGCGTACGGAGTGGACCAGAGCGTGCATGACCGGGCGGATTTCGTCTGGTCCCTCTCCCCGCTGGTCTTCCCGCATCAGCTGGTCCGGCTGATCCTGGCCGAGCAGGTCTACCGGGCGCAGGAGATTGCCGGCGGCCGCCCGTACCACCACGAATAGGCACGCCTCACATCCGGCCGGACCGGGCAGCGGACCGGGGTAAACTGGGGGCAGTTTTTTAGCAGTCCGGCTGGCCCTGCGCCGCAGCCGGCAGGACCGGAAAGGGAGCCATGCCCCAGCGCACTGACCCCTTCCGGCTGCTGCGTGCCGCAGCCGCCACCGCAGTGATCCTCGCCCTGGCCGTAGGCGCACACACGGCAGCGGGCGGAACGCTTCCGGCGCCCGTCCTTATGTTCGCCCTCGCCGCATTTACGCTCGCGGGCGTCACAGCCACGGCGGGGCACCGGTTCCGTCCGGGACGCCTGTTCCTGGTGCTCGGCGCCGCCCAGCTTGGCCTGCACCAGGCCTTCGCCCTGCTCACGCCGGCCAATCCCGTCTCCTGCACTCCCGGACCCGGGCACGGCGGCCACCATGGCGCGGTGCTGGACTGCCTGCCGGCTGCCGTACCTGCGGCTGCCGGGCACGGCCTGCACGACGCCGGCCCCGCCCTGTTCCTGGCGCACCTTGCGGCAGTGGTCCTCACAACTCTGGCACTGGCCCGCGGCGAAGATGCGCTGCACGCAGCTGCGGCCTGGCTGCGCCCGCTGTTCACCGCTCCGGCACCCCACACCTTCCGGATCGTCCGCCCCGCGGCCGTTCCTGCACCGACGCCCGGCCGGGCCCGCTCCCGGCACTGCCCCGCCCGCCCGGTGCGCGGACCGCCGTCGTACGCCTTGGCCTAAACCCTTTTCCTTATCCCTTGCCGCAATCTGCGGCTCCCGGCGCCCCTGCGCGCCATTGAAAGGCTTACCCATGCGTACCCGCACCTCTGCCCTGCTTGCCGCCGGCGGCACCGCCGCCCTGATGACCCTGGGCCTCGGCTCTGCCGCTGCCCACGTCCACGTCACTCCGGACACCACGGGCGCCGGCGACACGGCCCTGCTCACCTTTGACCTCTCGCACGGCTGCGAAGGCTCCCCCACCACGGCCCTGACCTTCACGCTTCCCGATGAGCTGACGGATGCCACCCCCACCGCGCACGCCGGCTGGGACGTCAAAAAGGTCACCGAGGAACTCTCCGAACCCCGGACCCTGCCCAACGGCTCACAGGTCAGCACGCGCACCAGCGCCGTGGTGTACACCGCCCAGGACCCGTTGGCCGACGGCGTGCGGGACACCTTTACGCTCAGCGTCACGCTGCCGGAGGATGAGGGCGCCACCCTGGCTTTCCCCGTCCTGCAGACCTGCACCGAGGGCGAAACCGATTGGGCGCAGGTGCCCGCGGAGGGGCAGTCCGGCCACGACCTGGACTCCCCCGCCCCGGTGGTCACCATCACCGAGGCGGACGATGACGGGCACGGCCACGACGGCGGTTCCACGGACAGCCACGGCAACCCGGCATCGGCGTCCTCCGGGACTGAGGATGACTCCGACCGCGACGATGACGACGGTGTTGAGGCCGCCCAGGTGGCCGGTTACACCGGACTCGGTGCCGGGCTGCTGGGTCTGGCCGCCGGCGTCACCGCACTGATCCGCACCCGGGGCCGCGCCCGGGGCTAGCCACTCCTTTCCCAGGTTTCTTCACATTGAGGCCCGTCCCAGCTCCAAGCAGGGACGGGCCTCACTGCTATTCGGCTGTGCCCGCCAGGCCTTCATCTATGCCGCGGAGGTCCAGCACGAAACGGTAGCGGACATCGTTCCGTCCCAGCCTCTCCAAGGCGAGGTTCGCCTCCTTCCACGGAAGAGTCTCAACGTCGGCAACAATGCCGTGCCGGGCACAGAAATCCAATAACTCCTGCGTGCGCCGGTGTCCCCCGCTTCCCGCGGACGCCAGCCGCTTCCGCCCGATCAGTAGATCCGTGGTGGCCAGGGTGAATGAGCCGAGATAGCCGAGGGAATACAGGATGCCGTCGAGATCCAGTGCCCTCAGGTACGGCGCCAGGTCATGCTCAACAGCCACCGTATCCAGGACAACGTCGAGAGTGCCGCGGCTCTCCTGCATGGCCCGCGCATCGGTTGAAACTATTACCTGCCCGGCGCCCAGGGCCCGGGCGTCTGAAGCCTTGGCGCGGGTGGTGGTAAAGACCGTGACCTCTGCTCCGAGCGCCCGGCCCAGCCGTACGGAGAGGTGCCCGAGGCCGCCCAGTCCGACGACACCGAGTCTGGTGCCGGGCCCAACGCCGGCTGCCCGAAGCGGCTCCCACACGGTCACCCCGGCGCACATCAGCGGCGCAGCACCGGCTGGGTCGAGTCCGTCGGGCAGGGCATAAACGAAGTCTTCCCGGGCCACGTACCGCCCGGCATACCCGCCCGCGGTCAGGCTCCCGTCCACGCGGTCCTTCCCGCCGTACGTCAAAGTCGGAAATTCCTCGCAGAAGTTCTCCTGCCCGGCCCGGCACATCCTGCAGGCCCCGCAGGAGTCAACGATATTGCCTACTGCCACCCCGTCCCCCGGCGCGAACCGCGTCACGGCGGGACCAACCGCCACAACTTCCCCGATGAACTCGTGTCCCGGCACCAGCGGAAAGGCGCCCCCGACACCCGTATGCAGGGCGTGAAGATCTGTATGGCAGATCCCGCAGAAAGCAATCCGAATATCCACATCGTCGTCGCGCAACGGACGCCGCCGGATTACTGCGGTCTCCAGAGGACCGCCGGTGGTTAAGGACTGAAGGGCAATGGTTTCCATACCGGGAGACACTACCTACTAGTTGGTAGTAAAGATATACTTTTCCCATGCCAAACGCCGAGGAAACCCGCCGCCGCATACTCCATGCAGCCACCGAGGAATTTGCGGTCCGGGGCATCGCCGGAGCCCGGGTAGACCGGATCGCCGCCGCGTCCGGGGCCAGCAAGCCCATGCTGTACGCCTATTTCGGCTCCAAGGAGCAACTGTTCGAGGCAGTATTCACCTCGCACGTGCTAGCCAACAGCAACCGGGTTCCGTTCACTGCGCATGACCTTGCCGGTTATGCGGTGCGCCTGTATGACGACTATGTCGCGGATCCGGCGCTCGTCCGGCTGATTGCCTGGAAGCGCCTTGAACGTGAATCCGCGGGCTATCTATACCCCGGACTGCAGGAGAATGATGCGGCACATCTGCGCGAGATCGAGCAGGAGCAGCAAACGGGGAGGATCCGTTCGGATCTCGAGGCGGCGGATGTCTGGTCGCTCCTGATTTCAATGGCCTCCACTTGGGCCCAGGCGTCAATCACCGCTGTCGCCGACGGCGGGGATCCCGCCCATGTCCATCAGAGGCGCCGGGCAGCGCTGGCCGCCGCGGTGGAGTCCGGCCTGGGCGTTCCGTAATTGTCAGCAGACCGCCCGACGGCCTCGCATGCCCGTAACGGTTGTGTGTCTTTCTGCCCCGCCCAGCGGGGCGGATTGACGCGCCCCCGACGCCGGGACAGGGTGAGACCATGAACACCCGAACCGCCGTCTCACGCACCGCAGCAACCCCCGCACGCAGGACCCTTGCCCTGCTGGTCCTCCTCACCCTTTCCGGATCGGCCCTGGCCGGCTGCGGTGCCCGGGACGATGAGGACGCCGGCTCCTCCACGCCGTCGGCCGCTGCCACCGCCTCCTCAGCGGCACCCTCCACCTCCGCGTCCCCGACTGCCCCTGCCGCCGAAGCAAGCACGAGCGCGGCGGCCGCCGGACCGGCGCTGTGCACCGCTGACATGCTCAGCGGAAGGGTGGAAGACATTCCCGGCGGCGCGTCGGCCGGCGGGGTGTCCCGTGCCCTGGTGCTGACCAATACGTCCGGCGGGGGCGCCTGCACCATGACGGGCTACCCCGGCGTCTCCTACCTTGATGCTGCGGGCCAGCAGGTCGGGGCTGCGGCCGGTCGGATCGACGGTGTTGCGGTCCCCGTGACACTGCAGCCCGGCCAGTCCGCCACTGGGGAACTGCGTGAAACCGTGGCCCAGAAATACGGCGACTGCCAGGTGCAGGACACAGCCTCCCTGCTGGTCTACCCGCCGGAGGACACTACGTCCCTGACCGTCGCCTACCCCTCCACCGGGTGCCTGAACGAGGACATTGAACTGCTGCTGGTAGGGGCACTGCAGGCCCGCTGATATTCGGCCTGCAGCCAAACCCGCGGCAGCGGCAGGGAAACTGTCGGCGCGGTGGGGAAGAATGGTGGCATGACATCGGCGTCCCCGGTGCCGGCCCTATCCCGGCAGGCCCGGTCCGTACTCGGCAAGTTCACCCCAGCCACCCGGGAGTGGTTCGAGGGTGCCTTCGCCGCGCCCACCCCGGCACAGCTGGGCGCGTGGGACGCCGTGTCCGAAGGGGCCAACGCCCTGGTGGTTGCCCCTACCGGATCCGGCAAAACCCTGGCCGCGTTCCTCTGGGCGCTGGACAGCTTCATTGCCGCCGCGGCGCAGGACACAGATCCCACCCTGGACATTTCCCTGCCTGCCGAGACCAAGGTCTCCGGGTCCCGGCGCGCCAAGGAACCCAAACGCAAAACCAAGGTGCTGTACATTTCGCCGCTGAAGGCCCTGGGCGTGGACGTGGAGCGCAACCTGCGGGCCCCGCTGATCGGCATTACGCAGACCGCCAAACGGCTCGGCCTGCCGGCGCCGTCCATCACCGTGGGCGTACGCTCCGGCGATACCCCGCAGAATGAGCGCCGCGCCCTGCTGACCCGGCCGCCGGACATCCTGATCACCACGCCGGAGTCCCTGTTCCTGATGCTGACCTCGCAGGCCAGGGAAACCCTCGCCGAGGTGGAAACCGTCATTGTGGATGAGGTCCACGCAGTGGCCGGCACCAAGCGCGGCGCACACCTGGCTGTGACTCTGGCCCGGCTGGACGCGATGCTGGAGAAGCCGGTGCAGCGGATCGGGCTCTCCGCCACCGTGGAACCGCATGAAACCGTGGCCCGCTTCCTGGGCGGCAATGCGCCGGTGCGGATCGTGGCGCCGGAGTCGAAGAAGAACTGGAACCTCACGGTCACGGTTCCGGTGGAGGATATGTCGGACCTGGGCGGCGCTCCGGCGGTCGAGGACACCGTGGAGGGCGGCTACGCTCCGCAGGCGAGCATCTGGCCGCATGTGGAGGAGAAGATTGTCGACCTCATTGAAGCCAACCGCTCCACCATTGTGTTTGCCAATTCCCGCAGGCTTGCCGAACGGCTGACCGCACGCCTGAACGAGATCCACGCCTACCGGCTGGAGGCAGCCGCCGCGGCCACCGGGACCGACGACGCCGCGCCCGCTCCGAGTACAGGAACCTCCCGTCCGCCGGCCCAGATCATGGCCCAGGCCGGGGTCTCGGTCCTGCGCCGCGAGGACCTGGCGGTCGACGACGACGGACCCCTCCTCGCCCGCGCCCACCACGGCTCGGTGTCCAAGGACCAGCGTGCCCTGATCGAGGATGACCTGAAATCCGGGCGGCTGCGCTGTGTGGTGGCCACCAGCTCGCTGGAACTGGGCATCGATATGGGCGCTGTGGACCTGGTGGTACAGGTGGAATCCCCGCCGTCCGTGGCCAGCGGACTGCAGCGCGTGGGCCGGGCCGGACACCAGGTCGGGGAAATCTCGCAGGGCGTGATGTTCCCCAAGCACCGCGGGGACCTGCTGAATTCCGCCGTCACCGCCGAGCGGATGCTGGCCGGCCAGATCGAGCCGCTGGCCATCCCGGCCAACCCGCTGGATATCCTGGCGCAGCAGACCGTGGCGGCCTGCGCCCTGGGTTCCATTGATGTGGAGGAATGGTTCGACGTCGTCCGCCGGTCCGCTCCGTTCGCCGGCCTTCCGCGCTCCGCGTTCGACGCCACCCTGGATCTGCTCTCCGGCCGTTATCCCTCGGACGAGTTCGCCGAGCTGCGCCCGCGGATTGTGTGGGACCGCACCGAAGGGACCATCACCGGCCGGCCCGGTGCCCAGCGGCTGGCGGTGACTTCCGGCGGCACCATCCCGGACCGCGGGCTCTTCGGCGTCTATCTGGTGGGTGATTCCGAAGGCAAAAACAGCCGCCGGGTCGGGGAACTCGATGAGGAGATGGTCTATGAGTCCCGGGTGGGAGACGTTTTCGCGCTTGGTGCCACCAGCTGGCGGATAGAGGACATCACCCATGACCGGGTGCTGGTCTCCCCCGCGTTCGGCCAGCCCGGCAAGCTGCCGTTCTGGCGCGGGGACTCCCTGGGCCGGCCGGTGGAACTCGGCCGTGCCCTGGGCGCCTTTGTTCGGGAAATGGCCGGCTCGGAGGACGCCGCTGCCGGCGAACGGCTGGCCGCCGTCGGGCTGGACGAGTGGGCCGCAGGAAACCTGATCACCTACCTGCGCGAACAGCAGCAGGCCACGGACGTGGTGCCCAACGATAAATCCCTGGTGGTGGAACGCTTCCACGATGAGCTCGGCGACTGGCGGGTGGTCCTGCACAGCCCGTATGGCATGCCGGTCCACGCGCCCTGGGCACTGGCAGTGGGGGCCCGGCTGCATGCGAAGTACGGGCTGGACGGCTCGGCGATGGCCTCCGATGACGGCATTGTGCTGCGGGTACCGCTGATGGAGGATGAACCGCCCGGCGCCGAGCTGTTCCTTTTCGATCCCGAGGAACTCGACTCCATTGTCACCGCCGAGGTGGGCGGGTCCGCCCTGTTCGCCTCGCGTTTCCGCGAATGCGCGGCGCGCGCCCTGCTGCTGCCGCGGCAGAACCCGTCCAAGCGGACCCCGCTCTGGCAGCAGCGGCAGCGTTCCGCCCAGCTGCTGGATGTCGCCAAGAAGTACCCGACTTTTCCCATCGTGCTTGAAACCGTGCGCGAATGCCTGCAGGACGTCTACGATCTGCCGGCTTTGAAAGACATTGCGGCCGGGATCGAGCGGCGTGAGATCCGGCTGGTGGAAACCACCACCCCCTCGCCGTCCCCTTTCGCCCGGTCCCTGCTCTTCGGCTATGTTGGCGCCTTCCTCTACGAGGGTGACTCCCCGCTGGCCGAACGCCGGGCCGCCGCCCTGTCCCTGGACCCGACGCTGCTCAATGAGCTGCTGGGCCGGGCCGAGCTGCGCGAACTGCTGGACGCACGGATCATTCACCGGATCGAGCAGGAGCTGCAGCGCCTGGCTCCGGACCGCAAGGTCCGCGGATTGGAAGGCGTGGCCGACCTGCTGCGCCTGCTCGGTCCGCTGTCCGTTCCCGAGGTGGCTGCCCGGCTGCAGCCTGCGGAACCCGGCCCGGAAGGCAGCACCCCCGAACCGGCATCCCAGGACTACGCCGAGGAGCTGCTGGAGGCACTGGTCCGCGCCAATCGTGCCCTGAAGATCGGCATGGCCGGTACCACCCGGTACGCCGCCATTGAAGACGCCGCCCGGCTGCGCGATGCCCTGGGTGTTCCGCTGCCCATGGGTGTTCCGTTCGCCTTCATTGAGCCGGTGGCGGATCCGCTGGGGGACCTGGTGGGCCGCTACGCGCGCACGCACGGCCCCTTCACCGCGGCCGAGGCTGCGGCGCGGCTGGGCCTGGGTGTTGCGGTGGTGACCGGCACCCTGCAGCGGCTGGCGGGCGAAGGCCGGGTGGCCGAAGGCGAATTCCGGCCGGCGGAAACCCTGCTGCTGGACGCCAACGACGGCGTGGATTCCACTCCCGCCGCCACCGTCACCGTCCCGGGCACCCCGGGCGGCACCGAATGGTGTGACGTGGAGGTGCTGCGGCGGCTGCGGCGCAGCTCGCTGGCGGCACTGCGTTCCGAGGTGGAACCGGTGGACCCCGCCACCTACGGCCGGTTCCTTCCCGTGTGGCAGAACGTGGGAACCGGGCTGCGCGGGCTCGACGGCGTGGCCACCGTAATTGACCAGCTCTCCGGCGTGCCCATTCCGGCATCGGCCTGGGAGCCGCTGATCCTCGGGTCCCGGGTGCGGGACTATGCTCCGGCCATGCTGGATGAGCTGACCGCCACCGGCGAGGTCCTCTGGTCCGGCCACGGGTCCCTGCCCGGCAACGACGGCTGGATAGCCTTGCACCTGGCGGAGAACGCCCCGCTGACCCTGAACCCGTCTCCGGACTTCGAGCCGGGTGCCCTGCACCAGCGGCTGCTGGAAATCCTGGGCAACGGCGGCGCGTACTTCTTCCGCCAGCTTAGCGATACCCTCGCAGCGGTAGGGCCCGCCGAAACCGATGCCAATATTGTCTCCGCCCTGTGGGAACTCACCTGGGCGGGACAGATCAGCAATGACACATTCACGCCGGTGCGTTCCCTGCTCTCGGGCGGGAAAACAGCGCATAAACAGCGGGCTGCCACCCCGCGGGCACGCACCGCGCGCATGGGACGGCTGGGCCGGGCGCCCGGTGCTTCACTCACCGGCAGTTCAATGCGTCTTGCCGCCGGAGGCACGGCCGCGGCGGCACTGCGGAATGCCCCGCCGCTGGTTGCCGGACGCTGGAGCCTGCTGCCGCCGGTGGAGGCCGACGCCACCCTGCATGCGCACGCCACCGCCGAGCTGATGCTGGACCGCTACGGTGTGGTCACGCGCGGCTCGGTGGCCAGCGAGGGAACCATGGGCGGCTTCGCCCTGCTCTACCGGGTCCTCGCCCGGCTGGAGGAAATGGGCAGGTGCCGGCGCGGCTACTTCATTGAACAGCTCGGTGCGGCCCAGTTTGCCGTTCCCGCTACGGTGGACCGGCTGCGGTCCTTCTCCGAAGACGCCCAGCTCAAAGCCCCCGAACCCGCCGCCGTCGCCCTCGCTGCCACGGACCCGGCCAACCCGTTCGGCGCCGCCCTGCCCTGGCCGTCGCTGGACGGCGGGCACCGGCCCGGCCGCAAGGCCGGCGCGCTGGTGGTCCTGGTGGACGGCAACCTGGCCCTCTATGCCGAACGCGGCGGGAAAACCCTGCTGACTTTCACGGAGGATCCGGAGCTGCTGCAGCTCTCCGCCGCCGCCCTGGTCCAGATCATTCGGCGCGGTGCGGCGGAGAAAATGGCCATCGAGAAGGTCAACGGTGCGGATATCTTGGACACTGAGGCAGCTCGGGCATTGACCGCCGCCGGTTTCTACACCACTCCCAAGGGGCTGCGGTACCGTGTCTGAGACTTCCCTGCGGAATCCGGAAAGGAGGCGGCGTGCCTGAAGGCGATACCGTCTGGCGGGCCGCCCGCGATCTCAACGCCGCACTGGCCGGTCAGGAGCTTACCCGGTGCGATCTCCGGGTCCCCAAGTTCGCCTCCGTGGACTTCACCGGCGACCCGGTGCAGGACGTCGTCGCCCGCGGCAAACACCTGCTGATCCGGGGCGGGGATCCCGTGGAGGGCTGGATCCTGCATTCGCATCTGAAAATGGAGGGCCTCTGGCACGTGTACGCCCGCGGGGAAAAGTGGCGCCGTCCGGCGTTCAAGGCCCGCGCCGTGCTGGAGACGGCCACGCATCAGGTGGTGGGCTTCGACCTGGGCTTCCTGCGCGTACTTCCACGCAAGGAGGAGGACGACGCCGTGGGCTACCTGGGCCCGGACCTGCTGGGACCGGACTGGGACGCGGAAGAGGCGTTGCGCCGGCTGCGGGCCGAGCCGGAACGACCCATCGGACTGGCCCTGCTGGACCAGCGGATCATGGCCGGGGTGGGCAACGTGTACCGGTGCGAGCTGTGCTTCCTTTCAGGTGTGCACCCGAAAACCCCGGTGTCCCAGGTGCCGGACCTGCCGCGGATGGTGGACCTGTCCAAACGGCTGCTGGAAGCCAACAAAAACCGGTCCCGCCGGATCACCACCGGCGCTGTCGGCCGGGACCAGCTCTGGGTCTACAACCGGGAAAAACGCGGCTGCCTGCGCTGCGGCACCAAGGTGGCCCATGAGCTGTTCGGGGATAACGAACTGGAGCTGCGGGACCTGTATTACTGCCCTCACTGCCAGCCGTTGCGGGGTTAGCTTCCCCAGTTTTCCCGACCGGTTCCAGTTTTCCCGACCAGTTCCTGAGTTTCCGGCCGTTTCCAGTTTTCCGACCGGTTCCAGCGTTTTCGACCGGTTCCAGCGTTTTCGACCGGTTCCAGCGTTTTCGACCGGTTTAAACCCGCCGGAAAAACGCAAAGTGGTCGTAAAAACCCAAAACGGACGTTTCGGCCCTTGTCTGACGCAGCCTTGCCCGCTGGCTAGAAGGACAGGGGCGGTGGCCGGGGCTCGGGTTCCGGGCTCGAGCCCTAGCGGGAGAGGTCGCCGGGCCTCGGGCCCGGGGCTAGAAGGACAGGCTGCCGGGCCTCGGCCTCGGGCCCGGGGCTAAGGACAGGCGGTCGGGCCTCGAGCTCAGGGCCGGGGTTCAGGGCTCAGGCTTCGGCGACGTCCTCCATCCCGTCCCGGTGAATGGCACAATCCTCCGTATGACACCTGGACAGAAGTCCAACGCTGCCCGCGGTTTTCAGCTGTCTGCGACGACCATCAGCTCCCCGGAGCCTCGGACCCTCGCCGCCTTCTATGCGCGGCTTTTGGAATGGGAGACGGTGCAGTCGGAGCCGGATTGGGTGGTGCTGAAAAACCCGGCAGGCGGGCCAGGTTTGTCCTTTCACATCGACGAACATTACGTACGCCCGGTGTGGCCCTCCGAGCCGGGAAACCAGCAGATGATGATGCATCTGGACATTTTGATCGACGATCTGGACCGGGCGTCCGCACATGCCCGGGCATGCGGTGCCGTGGCTGCGGAGTACCAGCCGCAGGAGGACGTAAGGGTGTTCCTTGACCCGGACGGGCACCCTTTCTGCCTTTTCGTGCACTGAGCATCCTGCACCGGGCTTTCCTGCATTGGGGTTTCGTGCACCGGCCTTTTCCTCACCGCGCTTTCGTGCCCGCCGCTACCTCAGCTGCCGGCCGGCCCTTCGAATGGCGTCGGTCATGCGACGCAGGCGGTCCGAGTCCAGCTTCCACGCCTGCCAGTACAATTGGACGTCCTCGTGTCCGTGTGCATCCAGGAGCACCAACCTCCCGTCGTCGAGGTCCGTGCCCAGCTGGAGTTCCGGCAGCATGCCCCACCCCAGTCCGGCGCGGACGGCGGCCAGAAACGCCTCGGAGGAGGGGATGGTGTGCCTGGGCGGATCCACTGCGACGCCGCGTGCCGCCAGGAAGCGGCGCTGCAGATCGTCTTTGGAGTTGAAGCGGACCACCGGCATGGCCTCCCAGTTGATCCCTGCCTGCCCGGTAAAGCGCCTCTGCAGTTCCGGCGTGGCCACGGGAAGGTAGCGCATGGCGCCCAAGGGCTCGGTCCGGCACCCGTTGACGGGGTTGGGGTCTGCGGTGACGGCGGCAATAACGTCTCCCCTGCGCAGCAGCCGTGCACTGTGGTCCTGGTCTTCCACCTGCAGGTCCAGGGTGCTGTCCGTCCACGCGGCCGTTTCGGCAAGAACCGGGACAAACCACGTGGCGAGGGAATCCGCGTTCACGGCCACCGGCGTCGTCGTGCGGGACGACGGCGCGCTGGCGAGGGCGTGCCGAGCCTCGGACTCGAGCAGCTGTATCTGCCGTGCCATCCGCAGCAGGACTGCACCGGCGTCCGTGGGCGTGCATGGAGAGGCCCTGCGGACCATGATCTGCCCCTCGGAGTTTTCCAACGCCTTGATCCGCTGGCTGACCGCCGACGGACTGATGTGCAGCAGGTCTGCGGCGGCCTCGAAGGTTCCCTCGTCGACGACGGCGGCCAACGCCCGGAGGTGTTCAAGGTTCATGAAGCAAATCTAATGCATGCTGCAAAACATTCGTTGGCCTGAAGACGGTCAGCTGGCTACCGTGGAAGCATGTGGAGCATAGCGGCAACCGGCATGGTCACCGGTCTGGCATTGATTGTGGCCATCGGCGCGCAGAACGCCTTTGTGCTGCGCCAGGGCATCCGGCGGGAACATATCGGCACCGTGGTGCTGCTCTGCGCGTTTAGTGATGCCGTGCTGATCCTGGCCGGCACGGCAGGAATCGGTGCGTTGGTCTCTAGGTTCCCCCAGGCACTGGACCTGCTGCGCTGGGGCGGCGCCGCCTATCTGGCCTGGTTCGGCATCCGGTCCATCCGGTCGGCCCTGAAGCCTTCTGCCCTCGGCGCACAGGCACCACGCTCCCGCGGATCCGTGGTCAGAACCACCCTGGCGCTGACCTACCTGAATCCGCATGTCTATCTCGATACGGTGGTGTTCCTGGGCAGCCTCGCCAACCAGTACGGCACCGGTGGCCGGTGGGTTTTCGCCGCCGGCGCGGTGGCCGGCAGCATCCTGTGGTTCTCCGCCCTGGGTTACGGTGCGCGCGCACTGGCAAAACCGCTGAACAGTCCCCGGACCTGGCGGATCCTGGATGTGGGCATCGGCGTGGTGATGCTGGCGTTGGCCGTGGCCCTGCTGCTGCGCTGATGCCCGGGCGCTGCTGTTGTTCGCCGCGCCGTCAGATTTGCACCCGTCGTTGGGTTCGCCGCGCCGTCAGATTCGCACCGTCGTTGGATTCGCACCGTTGCTGGGTTCGCGCCGTCGTTGTGGCCCGCGCCGGGGCCGTAACACACACCGCCCCGCCGCCTGGCGTGGAAGCATTCACCTGTGACTTCCGAACCCCACCGCTCCGAACTCGACAGAGCCGAACCGTACCGACTGCTCAATACCGCTCCTCCCGTGGAGGCCTACCTCCGGATGCCGGCGGACTCGGGCCTGACACCCAAACGGCCGGACCAGGCCGAAGCGGCCCTGGCCGGAAGCTGGCTGGCCGTCCACGTCGTGGAAGCGGCAACCGGGACCCCGGTCGCCATGGGCCGCGTGATCGGTGACGGCGGCTGGTATTTCCATATTGCGGATATGGCCGTGCTGCCCGGCCACCAGCGGCAGGGGCTGGGCGACCGTGTGCTCACTGAACTGCTGGCACGGATCCGGGCCGAAGCCCCGGCCGGAGCCTGGGTCACGCTGATGGCCGATCCGCCCGGCCGGCGCCTGTATGCCCGGCACGGTTTCCGCGAAACCGCGCCGGACTCCCTGGGCATGGCACTGACCCTGTAGGCAGCAGGTCAGGCCAGGGCGCGCTTCCCGGCGGGCACGTGCGTGGCGGTCACCCACCGCAGCAGTGAATACAGCAGCTGCGAGGCACCAGGCATAAAGCCGGAGCCGTGGTGGTACACCGGGTCCATGGTGGTCACCAGCAGGCGGGCAGGCTGGTTCACCTCATCGACGTACATCAGGGCGCCCACCTCGGCACCCTCCTCTTCCATGACCACCAGTGACCGGGCGCCGGGGCGAGGGTGCAGCAGCCCGTGGTGATGCCAGGACACCGACCACGGAGTGAAGAACTCCCACAACGGGTCCTCAGGCAGCCGCAGCCGGGTGCCGTTGTCCTCGCCGGTGCGCCATTTCCAGAACACCGTGGGGCGGAAGGTATAGCCGACGCCGGGCAGCCAGTTTTCCACCTTGTTTTCGCCCAGCACGATCACCGTTTTCCCCGGATCCTCCAGCGCCGCAAGCAGTGCCGGCACAAAACGCTCCAGCTGTCGCGGGTGCAGCCGGTCGCTGACAATCACCACGTCCAGGTCCGCGAGGACGGCCGGGTCGGCGTCCGGCAGGTAGACGGATTCCAGCCGGTAGGGCGCGAGCGCCGGATCGGCCAGGGTGCGCAGCGGCTGGAACGCGCCGCAGTGCAGCAGCCCGATCCGCGGCGCTGCCCCGGGGACAGGGGCGTTGCGGACGACGGCGGCATCCGCAGCTGCAGGGGCGCTACGGACGACGGCGGCATCCGCAGCTGCAGGGGCGCTACGGACGACGGCGGCATCCGCAGCTGCGGGGGCGTTACGGACGACGGCGGCATTCGCCGCTGTGGCCTCACCGACCCCGCCGTCATGCGCACCGGATCCGCCGTTCCGCCCAGCGTCGAGCCAGGCCACCAGGTTGGGGCCCAGCACACTGGTGCTGTAGCCGTCGTCGCTGAAGCTCTCCAGGTCATTGCCGCCGTGCACCAGCACTTCTCCGGCACCCAGCCGGTAGGAGTAGTCCAGCGGCAGCCGGTACTGCCCGATCCCGGTGATGACTTCGGCCCCGTCGGGCAGATCCAGATGATAGCCGCGGCCGTAGAACCCGGCCACGCCGATCTCCTCCAGCTGCGCATAGCTGTGGATCCCGGGCACACCGGTGCGGTAGTGCAGGTCCCGGTAGTCAATGCCGGCCCACACCGGATGAGCGGTGACCGCGTGCGGGCGGACATCCTGCGCCCCGCGGAATTCCAGCTTCCGCCACACGGCCAACCCGTCGATGAACGGCTTCACCACCTGGCCGTTGACCAGCACCCGGCCGCCGGCGCGGACAAAACCGGTCAGCTCCTCCCGGTAGCGGCCCAGCAGCAGGTGGTCCGCCCCGCCGCTGATCACCAGACCGTTGGCGGAGAGGATGCGGGCGCGGGCGGCGTCGTTGGTCAGGTCGTAGGCATCGGCGTCGGAGATGGCACCGCGCCAGGACGGGTCGGCCTGACCGCGCATGGGCGTGCCGCCGATCAGTCGGATAATCACGGAAGGTCCTTTCGGATAGGCAGGGGAAGGTCAATCAATGGTGCCCCGACGGCTTCGGGCACCGGGCAGGCACGGCAGGACGGGCCGAAGTCCGGGACCGCGATCACGCGTTCGCCCGAGACGGTTCCCACGGTGGGGGTGCAGATGGGCAGGCCGTACACCTCGGAGAGGGCGGGGCCGGTAAGCAGTTCATCGGTGGGACCCCAGCGGACGTCATGGCTGCCGACAAACAGCAGCGCATTTTTGGACACGTGCAGGGCGTGGTCCGGGTGGTGGGTGGTCATGATGACGCCCATACCGTCGGAGGCCAGGCCGGACAGTACCGCCAGCACGCGGGACTGGTTGTTCAGGTCCAGGGCGGAGGCCGGCTCGTCCAGGATCAGCAGCTCGCAGCCGGAGGCCACCGCCCGGGCAATAAGTACCAGCTGCCGCTGCCCGCCGGACAGCTCGGAGTAGTCCCGTGCCGCCCAGGCGGCCACGCCCACCCGCTCCATGGCGGCCTCGGCGGCGTCATGGTCCTCGCGCCGCGGAGTTTGGTAGGCCCGCAGGTGCCGGGTGCGGCCCATCAGCACCATTTCGGCGACGCTGAAGGAAGGGCCGGCGCCGTGGTCCTGCGGCACGTAGCCGATTCCCGGGGCGCAGGACACGGATCCTTCGCGCGGGGCCAGCAGGCCGGCCAGGCATTTGAGCAGCGTGGTCTTGCCCCGGGCGTTGGGCCCCAGGATGGAGAGGATTTCGCCGGGCTGCAGTGTGAAGCCCAGGTTGCGGAACAGCCAGGGCCGCAGCCGTGAGTAGCGGAACCCCAGGTCCGCCACCTGCATCAGCGGGTCCTGCCCCTGGTTTCCGGACGCGGGGCGCGGCATGGAAAGCACGGTCATGAGACCCGGCCTTTCTTCTGTGATCGGGCCAGCAGCGCCACGAAAACCGGCGCGCCGATAATGGCGGTGAGGATGCCCAGCGGCAGTTCGCTGCTGGTGATGGAGCGGCTGAGGGTGTCGATGAGCATCAGGTACGTGCCGCCCAGCAGCAGCGACGCCGGCAGCAGCACCCGGTGATCCGGTCCCACCCAGAGCCGGGCCAGATGCGGGACCACCAGACCCACCCAGCCGACGGCGCCGGCCACGGCCACTGTCCCGGCGGTCATCAGGGCGACGGCGCACAACAGCAGCACGCGCGAACGCTGCGGGTTCACGCCCAGCGCGGCGGCGTCGTCGTCGCCCAGCGAGAGCACGTTCAGCCGCCAGCGCAGGGCGAGCACTACGGCGGCGCCCAACGCCACCGGGACCAGGGCGGTGAGCACCTTGTCATAGCTCGCTGCGGCAATGGAGCCCAGCAGCCAGTGCACAATCGAGGGCAGTTCGGAGTACGGGTCCGCTATGTAGGTCATAAAGGAGACCAGGGCGTTGAAGAAGGCTGCCACCACAATTCCGCCGAGCACAATCATCAGCATCGCGTTGTCCCGTCCGCCCAGCCGGCCCAGCAGCAGCACGCCGGCCAGGGCGGCGAGGCCGAACCCGAAGGCTCCGCCCACCATCCAGCCGCCGGAGAGGCCAAGGGTCAGTACCAGCACGCCGCCAAAGGATGCCCCGGCCGTGACGCCGATGATGTCCGGGCTGACCAGCGGGTTGCGGAACAGTGCCTGCAGGCAGGCACCTCCCAGCGAAAGTGCCCCGCCCACCAGGAAGGCCAGCAGCACGCGCGGAAGCCGCACGTCCAGGACCACGGTGGCTTCCTGGTCAGTCCAGGTCCGCCGAAGCATTCCCTCCCCGCCAAAGACGGTGGTGGCCTCATTGGCGAGGATGCGCAGGATCTCGTTCGGGGGAACCCAGTAGCGGCCGACGGCCATGGACACCAGGGCCACCGCGCAGAGGATCAGGAAGCACAGCAGCAGAATCAGCCGGCGGCGTGCAGCTGTGGGGGTTCCGCGGCGTGCTCCCGTTGGTGGTGCGGGGGCTTTCCGCGCGGGATCGGCGGCGGGTGCCGTGCCCATCTCAGCGGCGGAAGACGTCGTAGCCAACACTGGCACCGTTCATGTCCAGCCGCAGGGCGGCGTCGATCTGCGCTTCGGAGACGTCGTATCCGTAGAGGTAGCTGATCTTTTCCTTCATGGCGGCACGCAGTGTGTGGCCGGTCCGGTCGGGGTGGTAGATTTCCGCCGCCCACTGCCACATCAGCGGCGACTCGGCGCAGGGCACCTCCCAGCGGTAACCGCCCAGTGGGGCCTTGTAGACCCGGCGGTTCTTCACGGCGGACACCGAGGCGAGGGACTTGTCCGCATAGACCTCTGCAGGAGTGCGGGCGTCGAAGCCGCCCAGCGTGATGACCTCCGGATCCCATTCGATCAGCTGTTCGGCGCTCACCACGTTCTCGGCGGAGATGTTGTCTGCGGCCATGTTCTGCCCGCCGGCCAGTTCCATCCAATAGTGCATGTAGGAGGTTTTGTTCGAGGCCGAATAGCCGTCACCGGACTGGCCCAGGTGCACCACCCGAACGGGCGTTGTGACGCCGGAAAGTTCCTCCTGCAGCCGCGAGATTTCGGCGTGCATCCAATCGACAATTTCGGTGCCGCGCCCTGGCTTGCCGAGAATGGTGGAGAACAGGGACACCCAGGTTTCCAGGTACTCCTGTGTGCCGTAGAGCAGGCAGACGGTCTTGAACCCGGCATTTTCGAGCGGCTCCACGAGGCCGTCGCCCTGGTCCGCCCACTGGAAAACAACGTCGGGTTCCAAGTCGGTGATGGTTTCAATGTTCGGCGTGAAGCTGGACGGGGAGATGGTGGTGGTCTTTTTTGATTCCGGGAACATCTCGCCGAACAGGCCCTGCTGGTTGGCCTGCAGGGTTGACTCATTGATGCCCACAATCCGGCCGTAGCCGCCGTCCACGGCAGCCAGCATGGACGGGGAGGGGATCACGGTGGTGGCGATTCGCTGCACCGGAGCGTCAAAGGACACCTGCACGCCGCGCATGTCCGTCACGGTGAAGCTTCCGGACCCGGCGGAGGCTGCCGGGTTGCCCGCACCCACGGTCTCCCGGGATGAGCAGGCGCCAAGCGCCAGGGCAAGGAAGCCCAGACCGGCTCCGCCAAGGACGGTTCGGCGCGAAGGCCCGATGGAGGACATGGACGGCGGGACGCTGGGTGCGGGCAAGGGTGTTCCTATCACTCTGAAGTAAGGCTGTCCTAAATCGGACAAACAACATCAGACCACACCCGAACGCATTAGCTCATACTTTTATGTCCTAATTACAGTGTGAATTGTGTCGCACCGTTCCCTAGCCGGGCTAGCCTTCAGGAGGACTAGGATTGGGCGAATGGACATCCCCCAGCAGCCCGGCGATCAGGGCGGGTACTGGTACACCCCGGACCCGGAGCACCCTCGGGCCCGCGACGTACTCGACGCCGTGCGGAGCTACCGTGCCACCGAAACACAGATCCGCCGGCGCACCCAGGACTCCATGGGCATGAATGAGAATGACCTGCTTGCCATGCGCTACCTCATGCAGGCACGCCAGGTGGGCGGAAGCCTGGGGCCCAAGGATCTTAGCCGGCTGCTGGGTATTTCCACTGCCTCCACCACGGCGCTGATTGACCGCCTGGAACGCGGTGGCTATGTCCAGCGGCGCGCACGCCCGAATGACCGGCGGGCCTGGGAGATTGTCCCCACCGAAACGTCCGATGAGGAAGTCCGGGAGACCGTTGGGGACATGCACCGGCGCATGATGCAGGCGGCCGCCGAACTCTCCCCCGCCGAGGCCGACGTCGTCATCCGCTTTATGAACCGGCTGCGGGACGCGCTGCCTGAACCGCCCGCCGGCTAGCCCCGGCCGCAACCCACCCCATTCCGGCCACACACTTCCCGCCGCCTCATTTCTGCCGGCGCCACCGGCCGCGCCGCACCCGTACTGGACTTTCCGATCCCGCCGCAGGTATTTTAGCTTTTCTAATAACTAGACAAGCTAACTATCCATGGGGGAGCGGACAATGAGCGGCTCGGCGCCAGCGGCTATTCGGCATTCCCGGCCGGTGGCCGGACAGCCCCGTTCCGTCCCGTCCGGCCGCCCGGACTCGTCCGGTTTCAGTGCCCACGTTCTCCTCGACGGACGGTACTGCCTGGATGAACCCATCGGACGCGGCGCCGCCGCGTATGTCTGGCGGGCCACCGACCTTGCCTCGCTGGAGAAGGTGGCCGTGAAAATCTTCTCCGCTCCCCTGGGGCACGCACCCCAGGGCCACGAAGCCTCACGCGAGGCCGCCGTGCTGGCAGCGATACCCCATCCGCATGTGGTGGGGCTGTTGTCCCACGGCGCCATCAGCCACCCCGACACAGGTGCTCAGGCCCCCTATCTGGTGCTGGAGATGGTGCCCGGACCCAACCTGCGCCAGGACATTGCCAGCCACGGCGCCATGCAGCCTGCCGCCGCGGCACGTCTCGGCAAGGACGTGGCGGCCGGACTCTCCGCCATACATGCGGCCGGATATATCCATCGGGACATCAAACCCTCGAACATCCTGCTCGACCCGGGGGCGGGGACCGCGAAGATTGCCGATCTGGGAACAGCCGTGGACGCCCAGGGCGGCGGGGAGCAGCAGTCCTACGGGAGCCTGCCGTATATGAGTCCGGAACAGGTCCACGGAACAGACCTGACCGGCGCCACCGACGTGTACTCCCTGGGACTCGTCCTGCTGGAGTCCATCACGGGTGTCCGCGCCTTCGACCTGCCGCGGGTCGAGTCCATGGTGGTCCGCACGGTCCGCGGCCCGGAGATTCCGGCCGCGCTGCCGGCCGGCTGGACGTCCCTGCTGACGGCGATGACCTCGCTTTCCTTCCGGGACCGCCCGACGGCGGAGGAATGCCGGACGGCGTTCACGGCCCTCCTTGGGGACTCGCCGGCGCTGCGCGCCGCCTGACCACGGCCGCCCGGTGAGCGCTCCGCGTCAGCCCAGCTTCCCGGCCATCCGGTTCCGCATCTGCACGCTCGCGTCATTGAGCCCGGCAATCTGCACCTCGGTTCCGTGCCGGCGGTACTTGGCCGTGACCGCATCCAGTGCTGCCACTGTGGAGGCATCCCAGACATGGGAACCGCTGAGGTCAATGACCACACGGGCGGGATCGCGGACATACTCAAACTGGGAGTAGAGATCATTCGAGGAGGCGAAGAACAACTCGCCGTTGACCGTGTAGGTGGCCACGGCGCCGTCGTCGTCAACCGTGCGGTCCACGGTGACGAAGTGGGCCACCCGCCGGGCGAAGAGCACCATGGCCACGAGCACGCCGACGCCGACGCCGATGGCCAGGTTGTGGCTCCAGACCGTGACGGCCACGGTGGCGAGCATAACGGCGGTCTCACTCTTCGGCATCATCTTCAGTGTGGACGGGCGGATGCTGTGCCAGTCGAAGCTGGCCACCGCCACGAAGATCATCACGGCCACCAGGGCGGCCATGGGAATGACCGCCACAATGTCGCCGAACACCACCACCAGTACCAGCAGGAACACGCCGGCAAGGAACGTGGAAATCCGGGTGCGCGCACCCGAGGCCTTTACGTTGATCATGGTCTGCCCGATCATCGCGCAGCCGCCCATCCCGCCGAAGAATCCGGTCACGATGTTGGCCGCGCCCTGGCCCCAGGCTTCCCGGGTCTTATTGGAGCGGGTGTCAGTGACGTCATCCACCAGCTTGGCCGTCATGAGGGATTCCAGCAGTCCGACAAACGCCACGGCCAGCGCGTAGGGGAAAATCACCTGCAGGGTGTCCAGGCTAAACGGGACGTCAGGCAGCAGCAGGGAGGGCAGGCTTTCCGGCAGTTCGCCCTTGTCCCCGACGGTCGGCACGGTCAGGGACGCTCCGACGGTAATCGCGGTGAGCACCACAATGGCCACCAGGGATGCCGGTACCGCTGTGGTGAGCCGGGGAAGGCCGAAGACAATCAGCAGCCCCAGCGCCACCAGCGGGTAGACCAGCCGCGGGACGCCCAGCAGCTCGGGCACCTGTGCAACGAGGATCAGGATGGCCAGCGCGTTGACGAAGCCCACCATGACCTGGCGGGGAATGAAGCGCATGAGTTTCGCCACGCCCAGCACGGCCAGCAGCACCTGGACGACGCCGGCCAGCAGCACGGCGGCAATCATGTAGTTCACGCCATGGGATGCCACCAGCGGTGCGATGACCAGGGCCACGGCGCCGGTGGCCGCGGAGATCATTGCCGGGCGGCCGCCGAGGAAGGAAATGGTCACGGCCATGGTGAAGGCGGAGAACAGGCCGATGCGCGGATCCACCCCGGCAATCACGGAGAATGCCAGCGCCTCGGGGATCAGTGCCAGGGCCACGACGAGCCCGGCCAGGACCTCGGTTTTGAGCAGTTTTGGTGACCGCAGGGTGCGCAGGACGGACTGGCGCTCTTCGGGCGTCAGCGCCGTCGTCGTGCTCGGCTCAGCAGGAGGAATAACTGGTTTGGTGGCCACCGGGCTCCGTTTCGCAGGGTTCGCGGGCAGAAAGGCCCAGCCCAAATTTAAGCCCGGGCACCCGATATCCTGAAACCGTGATGCAATCCCCGCTTCCCGTGCGCAACGGAGTCAATGCCACCCGCCTGCGCCTGCCCTCAGAGGGGCCGTGGAAGACCGCCATGGACTATGTGCTGGAGCGTTTTGGCCATGTGGATCCGGACGGGATTGTGAACCGTTTTGAGCGCGGCGAGGTGGTAGGCCTGGGCGGTGTTCCGCTGACCGCAGCCACGCCCCTGAACGAGCACACTTTCATCTGGTACTACCGTGAGCTCCCGCCGGAAGAGCGGATACCCGTGGACATCGGCATCCTGCACCAGGACGAGAACTTGCTGGTGGTGGACAAGCCGCATTTCCTGCCGACGACGCCGGGCGGGATGTATGTGGCCGAGTCGGCCCTGGTGCGGCTGCGGGTGCAGCTGGGAATCCCGGACCTGATTCCGATGCACCGGCTGGACCGGATGACGGCCGGCGTGCTGCTGTTTTCCACCAACCCCGAGACCCGGGGCAAGTACCAGATCCTGTTCGAGAAACGGCGGATCAGCAAGGAGTACGAGGCCGTGGCCCCCGTCCGCGAGGACCTGGCGCTGCCGCTGACCGTCCGCAGCCGCATGATCAAGTCCCGCACCTACCTGCTGGCCCAGGAAGTGGAAGGCGAGCCGAATGCGGAAACCCTGATTGAGCTGATGGAAAGCCGGGACGGACTGGGCCGGTACCGGCTGTCCCCGCACACCGGCAAAACCCACCAGCTCAGGGTGCATATGGCGTCCCAGGGCATCGGGATCCTCAACGATTCCTTCTACCCGGAACTGCTGCCGCAGGCACCGGATGACTATGCCAGGCCGCTGCAACTGCTGGCCCGGTCGGTGCGCTTTACGGATCCGCTGACCCGTGAGCCGGTGGAGTACCGCAGCCGGCTTTCCCTGAACGCTTTTCCCGGCTGATTCTTCTGGACCATCCGGTGCCTACAGCACCGTCCAGCGTCCGCGCATCCGGCGGAGCACCCGAAGGTCCTGACCGTTGGCTACTTCCTCGACGGCGGCGCGCATGTTGATGGCCGCACGGCGGGCGCGGGAGTTTTCCACGGAGAATTCGTCATCCGGCACGGTGAACCGCAGCGTGATCCGCGGCACCCCGGAGACGATGTCCAGCTGGTTGGCCTCAACGTGGTGGGCCGATCCCAGGGCGGCCACGGCTGTTTCCATTACTGCCTCGGGCGGGTTGCCCGGCTTCAGACCGAGGATGTTCAACTGCACGCGGAAAGAAGGCATGGAACCAGCCTAGTGCCGCCCCGGGACTGACCCCGGGCAGGAATTAGCGCTCTGCGTCGGGATCCGGCTCGTCTTCGGGATCAAAGTCGGCCAGGGGGTTGCCGCCAAGGTGCGCCGGGTCGTCGCTGGCGTCTTCCTCGTCACCCACGGTCGGATCACCGAAATCAACGTCGGACGCCGCTTCGCCGATGGTGGGTTCCTCCGGTGGAATCTGGCTCTCGCCGTCGAGGAAGCGTTCCTCAGCCGTCTCCTCGCGCAGGGCCTGGTCGGAGAGGGCGCCGGGCTCATCCAGCGGAGCTTCGCCGCGGATCAGCGGGTCTGCCTGCCAGTTGTCGGGGTTGTCTTCGGCCGCGCCGGGATAGGTGAGGTCTTCGGCGTCCGTCAGCTGGTCCTGCTCCAGCAGCTCGTCTTCGGAGACCACCGTCAGTTCGTCCGGGGTGGCAACCGCTGCGACGTCGTCGGCCAGAACCGGATCGTCGCCGAGTTCGGGATCAGGAATGCTCTGCTCGCTCATAAACCTTGCCTTTCACGTCCGGGAAACCGGACCGCAACCCGTGCGGCCCATTTAGTAAGCCTACTGATTCATCCGGGCCGGTGCCACCCGCAGGGGATGCGAACCGCCGGGTACACCCTGCTGTTCACTGCATCTGCAGGCCGGTTCCGCGCGCGTCATTATGCCCGTGCAACCCGGGATTGGGACAACTATGACCTCCATTCCGCCCCGGATTCCCGGGCTCTTCTGAATTACGTCATGAAATATTGACGTAATTCGCCCGAGTGGTCCACTGTTTCTTCGTTACCTTTCCGAAATGCACTTTCAAGGGAGTCCGCAGTGTCCTTGCTGCATCACGCCGGCCCGTCCGGCGACATCCGTTTCCACGTTGACGAGGCCTTCGCAGGCGGGCATTTGTTCAATGCCGGCAACAGTGCCCGCTATGCCGCCGGTATACGTCTGGCCATCGATGCAGTCGCGGCAAAAGTCGAAACCGCTGCCGGCCCGTTCAGCGGCATTGCGCCGGCAGATCTGGCCCCGGCCGTGGCCGGCGTGGATCTGGACACCCCGCTGCCGGACACCGCCGCGGCCCTCGCCGAGCTGGAATCGGTGTACCTGCGCGATGCCGTGTACTTCCACCACCCCAAATATGCCGCGCACCTGAACTGCCCCGTGGTTATCCCTGCCCTGGTGGGCGAGGCGATCCTTTCAGCGGTGAACTCCTCCATGGACACCTGGGACCAGAGCGCCGGCGCAACCCTGATTGAACAGCGGCTGATCCGCTGGACCGCAGACCGGCTCGGACTCGGACCGCAGGCCGACGGCGTGTTCACCAGCGGGGGCAGCGCCTCTAACCAGCAGGCACTGCTAATCGCACGGAACCGCGCGGTGGCAGCGCTGCGCACGGAGCCCGGCCATAAAGGACGGCGGCTGCCCGAGCTGCTTGGCGGGCTGCGTATCTTCGCCTCGGAAGCCAGCCACTTCAGCATCCGCAAATCCGCATCGATGCTGGGCCTGGGGTACGACGCCGTCATTCCGGTTCCGTGCGACGCCAACCGCCGCATGGACATGCAGGCCCTCGAGGCAGCCATGTCCGCGAGCGCTGCACGGGGCGAACGCGCCATGGCGGTGGTCGCCACCGCCGGGACCACGGATTTCGGCAGCATCGATCCCCTGCTTCAGACATCCCGGCTGGCCGAGGAGCACGGCGCATGGCTGCACGTGGACGCAGCCTACGGCGGCGGGCTGATCACCTCCCGGCGGCACCGCCACCTGCTCGACGGCATCGGCGCCGCAGACTCAGTCACGGTGGATTACCACAAGACGTTTTTCCAGCCGGTCAGCTCCAGCGCCCTGCTGGTCCGCGACGCCGCGATGCTCGGGCACGTGACCTACTACGCCGACTACCTCAATCCCGAAAGCGCCGCCCGGGACGCCATCCCCAACCAGGTGGACAAGAGCATCCAGACCACCCGCCGGTTTGATGCACTGAAGCTCTGGCTCACCCTGCGGATCATGGGGGCCGACGGCGTGGGCGCACTTCTCGACGCGGCCATCGATCTGGCAGCCGCCACCGGGGAGCTGGTGGAAGCTGACCCGGACTTCGACACCGCAGCACCTGTCCAGCTGAGCACACTGGTCTTCCGGTACCGGCCGGCCGGCCCGGACGGGCGGAAGGTCGATGAGGAGACGTCCGACGCGCTGAACCTGCACATCCGGCGGGCCCTCTCCGCTTCGGGCAAGGCGCTCGTGGCCGGCACCACTGTGGCCGGACGGCACTTCCTGAAGTTCACCCTGCTCAACGCGGACACCACGCTGGAGGACGTGCGCCAGATCCTCGCGCTCATTCGCCGTGCCGGAGCCGACTACCTCGCCGGAGCCGCAGCATGAGCGCCGCGGAAGCCGCTGCAACCGAACCGCTCTATGACCTGCTGGGCATCGGCGTCGGGCCCTTCAACCTGGGTCTGGCCGCACTCACTGATCCCCTGCCGGAACTGAACACCCTGTTCCTGGACAGCAGCAGCGGCTTTGACTGGCACCCGGGCATGATGCTCGAGTCCGCGCACCTGCAGGTGCCGTTTATGGCCGATCTGGTGACGCTGGCCGATCCGTGCTCGCGCTATTCCTTCCTGAACTTCCTCAAGCAGACCAACCGGCTGTACCGGTTCTACATCCGGGAGAACTTCTATCCGCTGCGGGCTGAGTTCAACGCGTACTGCCGCTGGGTAGCCGATCAGCTCCCCGGCGTCCGGTTCGGGCACCGGGTCACCGGCATCGTGCACCTGTCCGACGGCGGCGAATCCGTGTACGAGGTGACCGCACAGAGCGCGGCAGGCATCCGGAGGTACCGGACCCGGCGGCTGGTGCTGGGCACCGGGACCCGGCCCTACCTGCCGCCCGCCGCGCAATCCCTGCGGCAGACCGGCGCCACCGTGCTGCACAACAGTGACTACCTGGCACGCAAACAGGAGCTGCAGCAGAAGCGATCCATCACCATTGTCGGGTCCGGCCAAAGCGCCGCCGAGCTGTACCTGGACCTGCTGGAGGAGATGGACGGCCACGGGTATGAGCTGAACTGGGTCACCCGGTCCGGCCGGTTCTTCCCGCTGGAGTACACCAAGCTCACCTTGGAAATGACTTCGCCGGACTATGTCGACTACTTCCATGCCCTGCCCGGGGCGTCCCGCGACCGGCTCATCGCGCAGCAGAAGAACCTGTACAAGGGCATCGATTCCGATCTGATCAACACCATTTACGACACCCTGTATGCCAAGAGCCTGCGCGCGGAACCCCGGACCCGGCTGCTCACCCACATGGAGCTGCGCGGGGCAACAGTCAACCCCGCGACGGGAGCATCCACGCTGGAGCTGCACCACACCGAGCAGGACCGCCCGTTCAGCCTGCAAAGTGACGCCGTGGTCCTGGCCACCGGCTACACCTACCGGGAACCGGAGTTCCTGACAGGCATCGCACAGCGGATCCGCCGTGACGCCGCGGGACGCTTCGACGTCGACCGCTGGTACGGAATCGGCACCGAACCGGGCGAAATTTTCGTGCAGAACGCCGAACTGCACACCCACGGTTTTGTCACCCCGGACCTGGGGATGGCCGCCTACCGCAACTCCGCGATTATCCGCGCCGTGCTGGGCCGGGAGGTCTACCCCGTGGAAACCTCCATCACCTTCCAGGAGTTCGGCGCCCCACAAAACACCGCGGTGCCGGTCCAAGACGAACCTGCCGAGCAGTCGGAGGCCCGCGCATGAACTTCAGCTTCACTCCCGTGAACCCCGCCGCCGACGCCCCGCTACTGCACAGCTGGATGACCCGGGACTACGCAAGGTTCTGGGGCATGCTCAATGCCTCTGTGACCGACGTCGAACGCGAATACACCGGCATTGCCGCCAACCCGCACCACCATGCCTGGCTGGGCCGCGGGGAGGACGGCACCCCGGCGTTCCTGGCGGAAAGCTACGCCCCGGGGCATTCCACGCTGGCCGGAACCTATCCGGTGGAGAAGGGCGATCTGGGAATGCATCTGCTGGTGGCACCGCCGGACGCGCCGCAGCCGGGCTTCACATCCGCTGTGTTCCGCGCCGTGCTGGAGTTCCTCTTCGGCGATCCCGCCGTGGACCGGATTGTCGTGGAGCCGGATGTCCGCAACACCAAGATCGCCGCCCTGAATGCCCGCTTCGGATTTGTCCCGGACCGGCTCATCGAACTGCCGGACAAAACCGCCAGCCTCAGTTTCTGCACCCGCGCCGGCTTCGCCGCTGCGCTCAAAGGAGTTACCCCGTGACACGCACAGCCGCCCCCGCTGCCACACCCGTTGCCCCGGCCCCTGGCCCGGAAACCCCTGCCCCGGAAACCACCTCACCCGGCACCACCGCACACCTCACGCCCGAGCGTTGGAACCGCGCCAACCGGCATCTGGTTCGCAAGGCGATTGCCGAGTTCTCCCACGAGCGCATCCTGCAGCCGTTGGAAGAAACCGGCCGGGACGGCATGTTCCGGTTGACGTCGGATGACGGCCGTGCCGTATACCGGTTCCGGGCCACCGTGCTTGCGCTGCAGCACTGGAATGTCGCCGCCGAGAGCATCGAACGCACCCTGGACGGGGCCGGCGCTGCCCTGGACGCCTTGGATTTCATCACCGAATTCGCCGGCACGCTGGGCATCAATGAGCAGATGCTGCCCGTGTACCTGGAGGAGATTTCCTCCACGCTCGCCTCCGCCGCGTTCAAGGATGCCCCCGATGCTCCGGACTCCGGGCTGCTGGCAGCCGGTCTTACCGGCGGCGCGGATCCGGCAGCGGATTTCCAGGCCGTGGAGCGTTCCATGACCGAGGGGCATCCCTGCTTTGTGGCCAACAACGGGCGGCTGGGGTTCGGATCCGGTGATTACCTGGCCTACGCCCCGGAAGCGGGCGCGCCTATCCGGCTGGAGTGGATCGCGGTACGGGCGGACCGGACCCGGTTCACTGCGGTGGCCGGGATGGATTACCGGCGGCATCTGCACAAGGAACTCGGCGCCGCCACACTCGCGGCCTTTGAGTCGGCCCTCGCCGCCGCCGGCCTGGACCCGGCCGGCTACTACTATCTGCCCGTCCACCCCTGGCAGTGGCGGAACAAGCTCAGCGTCACCTTCGCCGCCGACGTCGCCAACCGGCACATTGTCCATCTGGGCACCGGCGAGGACACCTATCAGGCCCAGCAGTCCATCCGTACCTTCTTCAACCGGTCCAAGCCGTCCCGCTGCTACATAAAGACCGCACTGTCCGTGGTGAACATGGGCTTTATGCGCGGCCTCTCCCCCGAGTACATGGTGGCTACCCCGGCGATCAATGACTGGCTGCACGGCCTGGTCTCTGCGGATCCCGCCCTGCAGGCGGCGGACTTCCGGATCCTGCGCGAGGTGGCCGCCATCGGATACACCAACCGCTACTACGACGCCGCGGCGCCCAAGGGCTCCCCGTACCGGAAAATGCTGGCGGCGCTATGGCGGGAAAGCCCGCTGGACCAGCTCGACGACGGCGAGCAGCTGGCCACCATGGCCTCCCTGCTGCACACGGACGCGGCCGGGACGCCGTTTGCCTCGGCGCTCATCAGCCGGTCCGGTCTGCCCGCCCGGCAGTGGCTCCGCCGGTACCTGGAGGCCTATCTGGTGCCGCTGCTGCACTGCTTTTACGCCTATGACCTGGCCTTTATGCCGCACGGAGAAAACCTGATCCTGGTGCTGCGCGGCGGCCTGCCGCAGCGGGTCTTTATGAAGGACATTGCCGAAGAGATTGTGGTGATGGGCGAGAAAGTGGAACTGCCCGAAGAGGTATCCCGTGTCCGCGTGCAGATCCCGGCGGAGGAAAAGGTCCTCTCCCTCTTCACTGATGTCTTCGACTGCTTCTTCCGCTTCCTGTCCGCCCTCCTGCATGAGGACGGCATCCTCGACCAGACGGACTTCTGGGCCGAAGTCGCGGACACCGTGGCGCAGTACCAGGACGCCCATCCCGAGCTTGCCGACGATTTTGCGGCGTCGGATCTTTTTGCCGGGGATTTCGTCCTCTCCTGCCTGAACCGCCTGCAACTGCGCAACAACCAGCAGATGCTGGACCTCAGCGACCCTTCCGGCGGCTTGCAGTTCTCCGGAAGGATCACCAACCCGCTGGCCAGGTTCCGTTCGGCCCGCCGGCACTAGGGGAATCTCCTGCCGGTTTGGGACATCCCTCCGCTGCGAAGTGGCAGGGATTTCCCAAACCGGTCGATTTCCCCCAAAGCGGAGCATTTCGGAGGGTGCCGCGGAGGCAGGTTCCGGGGGCTGGACAGGTGCGGCCCGTGGGCACCGGAGGGGGCATGGAGGAAGGCGGCTTTAATATTCCCGCGAGCTCTGCGAGCGCGGAATTTCGTTGCCGCCGTTCCAGGCCCCCGCAGGCGCCAGGCCTCCGCAAGCGTCCAAGCCCCCGCAGGCGCCAGGCGCAGCAGCACTACCGCAGCGCGGAAACCCCGGTAATGTCCCGCCCGACAATCAGGCTGTTGATCTCATAGGTGCCCTCGTAGGTATAGATCGCCTCCGCGTCAGCGAAGATGCGGGCCATCCGGTAGTCGGTGACGATGCCGTTTCCGCCCAGCAGGCTGCGGCCGATCGCCACGGTTTCCCGCATCCTGGCACTGGCGTAGGACTTGGCCAGTGCCGCCCGGGCCATCTCGCCGGGGGAACCGCCGCGTGCGGCGTAGCCGCCGTGTTCCAGTTCCGTGACGCGCGCCAGCATTCCGGTGCTGGCCACCGTATTGCCCAGCATCTGGACCAGCTGCTGCTGGATGAGCTGGAAGGAGGCGAGCGGACGGCCGAACTGCAGGCGCCCGACGGCGTAGTCCCGGGCGACGTCGAACGCCGCCATCTGTGCGCCCACGGCCTGCCAGCCCACCATGATCCGTGAACCGCGCAACAGCTGCTTGGTGTCATCGAAGCTTTCCACCCCGGCGAGCAGGTCCGCTTCGGGCACGCGGACATCCGTGAGGACAATGTCCGCGTTCTGCACGGTGCGCAGGGCGGTCTTGTTTTCGATCCGGGTCCGGGTGACGCCGGGCAGGGTGGCATCCAGCAGGAACCCGCGGGTCCGGCCGGTTCCGGGTTCCTTCGCCCACAGCACCATGTAGTCACAGAAGGTCCCGTTGCCGATCCAGCGTTTGGTGCCGTTGAGGATCCAGCTGTCCCCGTCGCGGACGGCGGTGGTGGCCATCCCGCCTGCCACGTCCGAGCCGTGCTCCGGTTCGGTCAGCGCGAAGGCGCCGGTGATACGCAGCGCGCGGGCGTCGTCGAGCAGCCTGGCTTTCTGTTCCGCGGAGCCGAAGGCGTGCAGGGCTTCCACAAACAGATCGTGGTGGACCATAAAGAACGTGGCGATCGAAGTGTCCGCCCGGGTGATCTCCGCGATCACCAGCCCCGCGAACAGCGGCGAGTAGCCCTGCTGCACGGGGGTGGACAGGCCCAGGTCCGCCAGTTTCGGCAGCAGTTCCGCCGGGAAACGGGCCTCGTTCCACCAGGTATCCGCGTACGGCAGCACTTCGTCGGCGAGGAACCGCCGCAGTTGCGCCAGTTTCTCCTGTTCCGTCTCGCTCAGCAGCGCTTCGAAACCGTAGAAATCAGCGTCGGGCAGGTTCAATTGCGGGGCATGCGTCATCGGGTTCAGCGCGGTCCCATCCGGATGGCGCCGTCCAGCCGGATGGTTTCTCCGTTGAGCATCTGGTTCTCGATGATGTGCGCGGCCAGGGAGGCGTACTCCGTTGCCCGGCCGAGCCGGGAGGGGTGCGGCACCTGGGCAGCCAGCGAGTCCTGGGCGGCCTGCGGCAGTCCGGCCATCATGGGTGTCTCGAAGATTCCCGGCGCAATGGTGACCACCCGGATCAGGTGCCGGGCAAGTTCCCGGGCCATGGGCAGGGTCATCGCGGCAACGCCGCCCTTGGACGCCGCGTAGGCGGGCTGGCCAATCTGGCCGTCAAAGGCCGCCACGGACGCAGTGTTGATGATGATGCCGCGCTCCTCGGTGCCGTTGGCCGTCACCGGTTCCGTTTCGGCCATCGCTGCTGCCGCCAGCCGGGAGACATTGAACGTGCCGATCAGGTTCACGCTGATGACCCGGGCGAAGTCCTCCAGGGGCAGCACGCCGTCGCGGCCCAGGACCTTGCCGGGGGTGGCGATGCCGGCGCAGTTCACGGCGGCCCGGAGCGGGCCTGCGGCCATGGCGGCCTCCACGGCGGCCTGCATCTGGTCCTGGTCGGTGACGTCGCCGGGAACGAAGTGCGCGTTGTCGCCCAGTTCTTCCGTGTAGGCGAGGCCGCCGGACTGGGGCAGGTCAACCACCACCACGGAGGCGCCGGCGTCGTAAAGTTTCCGTGCCGTAGCCCGGCCGAGCCCGGACGCTCCCCCGGTCACTATTGCCGACGCACCTGCGATGTCCATGCATTCCTCCTGAAGTACTGAATTCCGAACGGGGCACCTACCCCGGCGCCGGGGAACTGTCGCGCAGATCACACCGGCAGGTTTCGAGCCTACTGTGCGCGGGCCGGTGCCGCATCCTCGGCGGCTGGACTAGGGTGGGCGCATGCTCTTCGAGGATCCGGACATGGATGCCGACGCCCGTGCCGAGGCGGCCGGCGCTGCCGTTAGCGCCGCATTTGGCCGTCAGCTTGCCGGCCTGCCGGGAACCCATCTCGCCGCCACCAGCTGGCCGGCGTCCCGCCTGCAGCAGCTGCGCCAGCCCTGGCATTACTGGTGGCAGGCGCACTATGTGGACGCCCTCCTGGACGCCGCCCTCCGCGAGCGCCGGACCGGCACACCTTTCCGCGGTCTCGGCGTCCCTTCCGCCGCGGATCTGGCGGCCACCCTGGTCCGGACCATCGGGTTGCGCAACCGGATGCGTTATACCAACCGCTTCTACGACGACATGGCGTGGCTGGCCCTTGCGGTGGGGCGGCTGAATCTGCTTTCCGGGTTCCGGGACCGGCAGCGTTCCTACCGGAAAATCCTGCAGTCGCTGAACGCCGCCCTGGTCTCCGCACACACGCCGGAACTGGGCGGCGGGCTGTACTGGAACCGGGACCGCACCTTCAAGAACACCCCGGCCACCGGCCCGGCGGCCCTGCACTTTGTCCGGAACGGCTCCCGGGACCGCGCACAGGAACTGGTGGACTGGCTCAACGCCACCCTGATGGATCCCCAGACCGGCCTGTACATGGACGGGGTGAAGATGGTGGGCGGGCATCCGCAATTGGAATCCCGGGTATTCAGCTACAACCAGGGCCCGGTGTTGGGTGCCCTGCTGGAACTTGGCGGCAGCGCCAACCTGTCCCGGGCAACCCAGCTGGTGAACGGCGTGGCGGCTCACCTGACCGATAACGACGGCGGCGTGCGGGTCATGCGGACCCACGGCACCGGCGACGGCGGGCTCTTCACCGGAATTCTGGCGCGGTATCTGGCACAGGCAGCGGTGTCGCCCGCACTGCCGGAAGCGGACCGCCGGACGGCAGCTGCGTTGGTGGATGCCACCGCGCAGGCGTTGTGGGAGGGGCGGAGCAAACGCGGTGACTGGCTGGTGTTCGGCATCCGGCCGCTGGAACCGGCGGCGGTTGCCTATCCGGGCGGATCCGCCGTCGGGCTCTCCACCCAGTTGCAGGCCTGGATGATCCTGGAAGCCGCGGCGCGCGTGCACCGCGCGGGCACGGACGCCAACTAGCCCGGCTGGAACGTCCGCCCCGGCTCAGCTGACCTTCGGCTCAGCTGACCTTCAGCGGATGCTGTGACGCGGCCGCCGCCGGGTCCAGGTCCGCCAGCGTAATGAGGTGCTGCGGATGGTCCGGCAGCGGGAACGTCCGGTCCACCTGCAGGCTGCTGTCCACATGCAGCAGTTCCCCTGCGTCCAGCAGGCGCCAGTTGGGATTCGCGTCCATTTTTTCCGTCGCCAGCAGTACCGCGGGCCGCCGCTCCTGACCCATCTGCTCGCTGCGGAGGGAGATTCTCTCGCTGCGCTTGTCAGTGTGGGGCCCTTCCGGCGCCTCCTGCAGGACGTACAGCGGATGCGTGTCCGGGTAGCGGACGGCCCAGACATCGGTGGGTGTGGTGAGGATGATGTTGACGGCATACAGCCGCAGGTTCTGCGCCACCCAGGTCAGAGCCGTGCCGATGGCTGCCCCTACGTTTCCGCCGTTGTTCCGCGCCTCGGCCGTGATGAGGGCAAACACGCGTTCGCTGTCAGTGTCGCCGCGGACCAGGTCATACTCATCCAGCTGGCGCAGCCGGTCATCCAGCACGTCCAGGTCTTCCACCACCCCGTTGTGCGCCAGCAGCCTGTTGTCCTGCACAAACGGATGGGTGTTCGCCGCGGTGTTGCCCCCGGTGCTGGCATAGCGGACGTGGGCAAGGAAAGTGGTGCTTTCCAGCTCACGTGCTTCCTGCGCGTATTCCATGTCCTCATACGCGGCGACCGGCGCTTTGTCGATGTGCGGTGTTCCATCCGGGGCAAAGGTGCCGATCCCGAATCCGTCCGCTTCCTTGCGGCTTTGCCGGGCCAGGCTATCCGGCGCCGTCAGCAGCCAGAACGTCGCGTGGACGGGGCTTTTCCCTGCGTGCATACCAAAGAGCCGGCACATAGTGGACCTCCTGGTCGGACCCTAAGCGTCCCGCGGGCCGTCAGCGGATGGCAAGGGTTCGGGCATCCGTTTCTGCGGATAGGGGGCACGCTGTTCACTCAGCATCTGAACAAAGGCGGCAATCCGGCGTTCACGGGCGGCGGGCGTTTTGAGGGTTTTCAGCCGGAAGTACAGGGCGTACCGGTTCTGCGCCGTCAGGACGTCGTACATGGCCTGCGCCTCGGGGACCTGGGCAATGGCCGCGCGCAGGTCCTCGGGGATTTCGGCCGACGCAGACCCGGCGTACGCCGCGTCCCAGCGGCCGTCCACTTTGGCGCTGAGCACTGCGTCCCGGCCGGCCTGATGCATCCGGCCCTCGGCTTCGAGCCGGGCGATATGCCCAACGTTGCGCAGCGACCAGATGCTGCGCGGACCGCGGGGTTGGAAGCGCTGCAGGTAGCTATCCTCGTCACGCTTGTTTGCCTGGCCGTCAATCCAGCCAAAGCACAGGGCCTCATCCAAGGCGGTGCGGTAGGTCAGATTGGTGACGCTGCCGCCCTTGCGCCCCAGGACCAGACGCACCCCGGAAGACTGCGCATAGCTGTGCTCCAGCCACTGCCGCCATGCCCCCGCGTCCGGCAGGAGGAGCTCCGGGAACTCCCGTGTCATGGCCCCAGTCTAGGCACCGGAGGAGGGGGCGGGAAGCGTTCGCAGCGGTTCCTAAACTGTTCAGCCGAGGGCCGAAGCCCAGCGTGCCGTATGACGGGTGCGGGGGCTTTGGGGTAGAACACTCCTATGAACGTTCGTACTCCTGATCCCTATCCAGGCTGGCTTTCCGAGGAAGACCTCTATGAAGCCAGGCAGCGGCTCCCCATGGTTTACGTGGAAGCAGTGCCGGTCCGCTGCGACCCGCTGGGCTATGTCACGGAGGTCGGCCTGCTGCTGCAGGCCACGCCCGAGGGCCGGATGGTGCGTTCCTTCGTGTCCGGGCGGGTGATGTACCGCGAGACCATCCGGGGCGCCCTGCTGCGCCACCTCGAAAAGGACCTTGGGCCGCTTGCACTGCCGCAGCTGCCGCCCGGCCTGGTGCCGTTCGCCGTCGCCGAGTTCTTCCCCTCCCCCTCGCAGAGCGGGCTGACGGACGAACGCCAGCACGCCGTCGCCCTGGCCTACCTGATTCCCGTGACCGGTGAATGCAGCCCGCGCCAGGATGCCCTGGAACTCTCATGGCTTACCCCGGAGGAAGCCCTGAGCCCGGAAATCTACGCCGAGTTCTCCGGCGGCCGCGGCGACCTGCTCCGTCAGGCCCTCGCCTCGGCCGGATGGGGCCGCTGAGCGGCGTAATCAAAGCTTTATATAATGGTGGCTTTGGGGAGCCGAGGTCCAACCACGAAGGAATCGCCATGTCTGAGAGCCAGCCGGAATCGTATACATTCCGGGTCAATGCGGAGCTGCTTTCCCCCGGGCAGAAGCTGGTCCCGGGCGACGGCGCCGCCGCACCGCTGGCTCCCGTGGCGGGAACCAGCCTGGAAGACGATGACTTCGGCACGCCGGCACTGGTGATCGTGAAGCTTGAGGACGGGGAAACCGTGCGCCTGGCCTATGCCTCGTCGGTGCGGGTATTGGCTCCGGCACCGGAGGGCTCGCCATCGGACGCCGTCCGACAGATTCCCTCGGAAGAGGACAACGCGGCGGAGATCCTGTCCGCCGCCGCGGCCGCCCATCCGGAGAATGCGGCCGTCCAGGAGATTACCTCCCGGCTGGAGCGGGGACTGAACGTCAAGTCCGGCAGCAACCTGCAGGACGTGCGGGATCTTGCCCATCTCCTGTTTGTGGACCTTGGCGACGCGGACAATGCCCTGAAGGTCTGCAACATCATTACCGGGCTCCCCTTCGACGGGAACTTCGGGCGCTGGAACTGGATCCAGGGCACTCTGGCGCTGGCCGCGCACATCACCCATGAGGCCGGCGACGACGAGAGTGCCGCCGCGTACAGCCAGGCGGTCCGCGCGGCGGACGCCTCAGAAACGGATCCGCTGAAGGCCAAGCTGGCCGCCGAGCTGCTGCAGCGCCAGCTGAACGAGCCGAACCTGTATGACCGGGAGATCCACCGGGCGGCCGAGGCAGGAAACGCGGACAGTGAGCGCGAATGGCGCATCCTGCGCCTGAACTCGCTGTTGTACCTGCGTGCCCACGGCGGTTCGCAGACGCTTTCCGACGCCGAGCTTGAGCGCCGGATCCGCACCGAGCTGATTGCCGTGCGGGGCTAGTTCAGCCGGCCTGCTTCGCGGGCAGCTGCTTCGCGTGCAACTGTTTCCGCCGCAGGTGCATCGTCAGCACTACGGCCATGCCGACGGCGGCGCCGATCACCGTTTCGATGCCGCGGTCCTGCAGCAGCTGCACCGGGTTGCTCGGATGGGCCAGTTCGGTGCTGACCAGGGCCAGCGGCGTCACGACCACCTGGGCCAGGGCGTACTGGCGGGCGATGAACATTTCCGCCCCGAACTGGCACGCCGCGATGACCAGGACCATCTGCCAGGGTTCCAGCCCTGGCAGCAGGATCAGGGCCGTCAGCAGCAGGCCGCCGAACGTGCCCAGGATGCGCTGCAGGCCGCGGTAGACCCGGTGCCGGACGCTCTGCCCCACCAGCGGGACGGTGGCCGCGACCATGGCCCAGTAGTTGTGGCCGATCCCCAGCAGCGTGGCAGCGGAGCCGGCCAGCGCAGCGGCCACCGTGTACTGCAGTCCGTCCAAATAGATGCTCCGCCGCTGGGCAGCGGAAAACCGCTGCCGTGGGGGCTTGTCCCAGGCGGTCCGGTACTTCTTCACGAGCATCCCGGACAGGCCGATCAGGATTGAGAAGGACACAGTCAGCACTGCGGTGAGCATGCCCTGCCAGACCGGCGGCTGGTGGGGCACGGAGGAAATGGCCGCAAAGGCGAAAATGTGGAACAGCGATCCCACCGGCCGCAGCCGCCAGAATCCAGTCACCACGGTTCCCAGCCCGGCGACGAGGGTAGTTCCCACCACGGTGCCCCAGGCATCCAGGTCCAGCCGGGCGCTCAGTGCGGCCGCCAGGATCACCACCAGCATCAGGGCACCGGCCCGGCCCTGATGGCCCAGGCGCTGGCGGTGCGGTTCGTTCCGCCCGTAGATCCCGGTGAAGGCACCGAAGCTTGCAAAGATGGCCAGGTCGATGCGTCCGAGGAACAGCACCAGGAGAAGCGGCAGGCCAATGCCGACGGCGCAGCGGATCGCCGCGTGGTGATCATTGTTGGCCGGAGCAATCCGGAACATCTCCTGCAGATGCGTCAAGGGGCAGACACGGCCTTTCTTACCGGGCGGAGGGTGCGGTCGCGGTCCGACGTTCCGGGTGCCGCCCGGGCGTTCAAATCCGCCTGTCCAACCTATCCCCGGAGCCGGGGCGGCCTGAATAAATGTGGGCAACCTCGCAACCTGCACACCGGTGCCGCCATGCTGGACACCGGGGGCGCCGCGCCGCCGTCGTCCTGCCACCGGAACCTGCGCCCCCGCGGGTAGGGCAAAATGGAAGGGTGTCTTCCTCAGCCTTCTCCTTCACCCTCGGTAAGCGCCTGCGCGAAACCGCCCCGGCAGCGGCCGATGCCCGCGTAGAGGCGAACGGAGGCGGTTTCCAGGGCCGGACCGGCACCATCTCCACCCCGCACGGCGAGATCAAGACACCGGCGTTTATCGCAGTGGGAACCAAGGCCACTGTGAAGGCCGTGCTGCCGGAGTCCGTGGCGGACCTGGGCGCCCAGGCCGTGCTGGCCAACGCCTACCACCTGTACCTGCAGCCGGGTCCGGACATCCTGGACGAGGCCGGCGGGCTGGGCAAGTTCATGAACTGGTCCGGACCCACCTTCACCGATTCGGGCGGGTTCCAGGTCATGAGCCTGGGCGCGGGGTTCAAGAAGGTCATCAACATGAACGCCGACGGCACCACCCATGCCACCGGTGCGGACGACGCCGTCGCCCCCGGCAAGGAACGCCTCGCCCACATTGACGACGACGGCGTCTGGTTCAAATCCCACCTGAACGGTGATCGGCACCGCTTCAGCCCCGAGATTTCGATGCAGGTCCAGCACAAGATCGGTGCGGACATCATGTTCGCCTTTGATGAGCTGACCACTCTGATGAACTCGCGCGGCTACCAGGAAATGTCCCTGGAACGGACGCGGCTGTGGGCGCTGCGCTGCCTGGCTGAACACGCCCGGCTCACCGAGGAACGCGTCGGGAAGCCCTACCAGGCGCTGTTCGGGGTGCTGCAGGGCGCCCAGTACGCGGATCTGCGGCGCAAGGCTGCCCGGGATCTGGGCGCCATGGACTTTGACGGCTTCGGCCTCGGGGGCGCCTTCGAGAAGGAAAACCTCGGCACCATTGTCCGCTGGTGCACCGAGGAGCTGCCGGAGAACAAGCCCCGGCACCTGCTCGGTATTTCCGAACCCGATGACATCTTCACGGCCATCGAGAACGGCGCCGATACCTTCGACTGCGTTTCGCCCACCCGGGTGGCCCGCAACTCTGCGTTCTACACCCCCTACGGGCGCAAGAACCTCTCCAACGCCAAGTACAAGAAGGACTTCGGTCCGCTGGTGGACGGCTGCGACTGCTACACCTGCACCCACTACACCCGGGCGTACATCCAGCACCTGTTCAAGGCCAACGAGATGGTCTCCCACACGCTGATTTCCATCCACAATGAGCGCTTCACGGTGAAGCTTGTGGATGATGCCCGGCTGTCCATTGAGGACGGCACGTTCTTCGACTTCAAGGCCGACGTCCTGGGCAAGTACTACAGCGGCAAGTAGGTCCCCTGCCGCTGCAGCACCCGGCGCCGGTTCACTCCGGCGGCTAGTTCCAGGTCCGCGGCAGCGGCTCGTTCTCCTGCTGGTCGGGCTCATCCGTCGGGTTCTGCTGTTCAGCGCCCGGGTCTTCCTCGCCGCCCGTCGGGGAACCGTCAGCATTGCCTGCCTGCTGCTGGCCGGCTTCTGCGTCCTCGTCCTGCCCGGGAACCGGCGGATCGACTATCTGCAGCTGTTCCTCAGCCTTGGCCTCATTGTGTTCGAAATCTTTGTCCTGGGGCACTGCGTCCTCCTATGGATTATTCGAAAAAACCGGGGGTCCGGCGGTTATGAATTGTCCGGCTTGGCCGGGGTGTTTTCGTCCTCTTCGAGGGCGGACTGGGAATCCCGCTCGGTATCGCCGGGACTGGAATCCTCGCGGGACTCCTCGATCAACGCCTTGGTGACCTCGTCGTTGAATTCATCCCGGGTACCGGCCAGGTTTTCATCCGCTGCCTTGGCGCCGGGGTTTGCAACCGGTTCTTCAGTGCTCATGCTTTGTGCTCCTGCCGTATCGGTGAAGTTAAACGCGTGCGTTCCCCCACCCTTGCACATCCCGGGCCGGATATCTCCCTGAGCCCTACCGCCCGGCCGCCGGCTCCAGTCCGGGCTCGGCATAGGTGGGTTCGCGCCGCTTGATGACCTTGATGACGGCGGTGGTGACCGGCACAAACAGGAACTCAACCAGCGTTTTGTAAAGGAAACCGAAGATGACGTAGTTCAGGAACCCGGCGGCGTCGGTAATCCCGATTACCGGGGCCGCGACGGCGCAGAAAATCAGGGTGTCCGCAAACTCCCCCACACCGGTGGAGGCCATCAGCCGCCCGGCCAGGGCTTTCTCCCGGAACCGTTCCTTCATCCGCACCAGCACCAGCGAGTTCAGCAGCTGTCCCGCGAGGAACCCGAGCAGGCTGGCCAGCACTATCTGCCAGACCGGGCCCAGGGCCACTTCCAGCGCGGCCTGCTTTTCCTGCCCGTAGGCATCGTCGAAACCGGGCAGGGCAATGATGACTGCGAAGCTGACCACGGCGAGCAGCGCCATGCCAAACCCGGTAAAAATCGCACGGCGGGCGGCCTTGAAACCGTAGACCTCGGACACCACGTCGCCGAGGATGTACGCGAGCGGAAAGAGGAAGAAACCGCCGTCGGTGACTATCTCCAAACCGCCGGGAAGATCAAAGTGCACGCCCTTGCTGGCGCCGATATTGGAAATGACAATCACCACGCACATCAGCGTGAGGATCAGGTCATATTGGGAGCTCCCGCGGGAGGCGTAAATAGCAGCGGTTTTCGCAGCTGCCCGTGGCTGTGCACTCATGGCATTCCGTTTCGGTAGTGGTTCGCCTGGCTTCCGCCGGCTGTATTAGCACTGTGCCCGCTGCCCCGGGCAGCCCCGCAGGGCCGCATCCATTCTGCCACGTCCGGCATCGCGTCCGCGCCGTTGCGAAGCGACAGAGCCGCAGCCCTTTTTGAACACGTTCAAAACTGTGGTCTACTGAACGCTGGAAATACTGCATAAGGGAGCATCATTTGGCCGTCACCGTCAAGAGCGAACAGACGCGCCGGCTCCTTATCGACACCGCGCTGCACCTGTTCACCCGCCAGGGCTACGAAAAGACCACCATGCGCAGCATCGCGCTGGAGGCGGGGGTCTCCGTAGGCAACGCCTACTACTATTTCCGGTCCAAGGATGACCTCATCCACGAGCTGTACCGCTCTCTGCAGGACGAGCACCGCTCGCTGGCGCTGCCGCTGATCCGGGAGGGGCAGAACCTCGGCGAGAACCTGGCCGTCATCCTGAGCACCTGGCTGACCACGCTGGAGCCCTACCACGCCTTCGGTGCACACTTCCTGCGCGATGCCATGGCGCCCAACCGCCAGGGCGATGCCGCCGTGGGACGCGGCAAGTCCATTGCGCTGTTCCGCCAGGCGGTGACCGGCGCCCGGCCTCAGCCGCCCCTGGCCATCCGCAACGACCTGCCTGAACTGCTCTGGCTCGTACACATGGGCATCAGCCTGTTCTGGGTCTACGACCACACCCCCGGACAGCGCCGTTCCCACCGGCTCGCCGCGAGCCTGGCCCCGCTGATAGCCAAACTCGTCATCCTGTCCCGGCTCCCGGTGGTCCGGAATATCGTGGAGGACGTGGTCTCGCTGCTGCGCGGCATCCGCCGGGATTCCTAACCGGACGACGACGGCGGCGGCAGGCTGCTCGCCGTCACGGCGTGTGGCGGCAGGCCCGGCGTCACAGCGCGTAGCGGATGGGTGGCAGCTTCTCCCGTTTTGGGTGGAAGATGGACCCATGTCTGCAAACACACACTCTTCCGCGGCCACAGCTCCGGCCGTCACACTGACCATCGCCGGTTCCGAGGCCACCGGCGGCGCCGGTGCCCAGGCCGATCTGAAGACGTTCCAGGAACTGGGCGTTTACGGGATCACGGCTTTGACCTGCATTGTGTCCTTCGATCCGAAGGATTCCTGGAACCACCGCTTCGTGCCGGTGGATCCGCAGGTCATCGCGGACCAGCTTGAGGCCATTACTACGGCCTATGACCTGGATACCGTCAAAATCGGCATGCTCGGCACCCCGGCGACCATCGACGTCGTTGCCAAGGCGCTGCAGGCCCAGGACTGGAAAAACCTTGTGCTGGATCCGGTCCTCATCTGCAAGGGCCAGGAACCCGGAGCAGCCCTGGACACGGACAAGGCACTCAAGGCCCAGATCCTTCCGCTGGCAACCTTCGTGACCCCCAACCACTTCGAATCCATGTCCCTTTCCGGCATGGATTCCATCGAGACCGTTGAGGACCTGCAGGAAGCAGCCCGGCGCATCCACGAGGCCAGCGGTGCAGTGGTGCTGGCCAAGGGCGGTGTCCGGATGGAAGGCGACGACGCCGTCGACGTCTTCTACGACGGTGAAACCATGGAGGTGCTGCGCGCGCCCAAGGTAGGCGATGTCGCTGTCAGCGGCGCCGGCTGCACCCTGGCCGCCGCCATTACCGCCGAACTCGGCAAGGGCGCCACACCGCTGGAGGCAGCGAAGACCGCCAAGGCCTTCGTGACCGAGGGTATCCGCAACCGGGTGTCCTCGAATGCTCCGTTTGATGCCCTGTGGCAGGGCAATGCCGGGCAGGGCCCCGCGCTCTAGCTCCGGGCCTTCACCCCGCGTATACGCAAAAGGGACCTCCCGGTTAGAGGAGGTCCCTTTTGCGTATACGGCCTGTTGGCTGGCTACTTCAGGTTCTCAATGGCGTAGTCGGCTTCCTCGGGGGTGAACTTGGCACCGTACTGGGAGGTGGACGCCAGCTGTTCCCTCAGTTCCTCGGTGGGCAGGGAGAGTTCTTCCTGGAGGATCTTCGCGTATTCCAGGGCGTTGGTCTTGTAGTCCGCGGTGATGTTGTCGACGGCGTACTGCGCCGTCTCCGGGGTGTACTTGCCGTACTCCGAGCCAAGCTGGTCATAAATGGCGGCCTTGCTCATGTGCATGTCGTCGCTGAAGAACTGGGCACTGCTCAGGGCCTGGGCCTTGTCATCACTCTTCGGGACGGCAGGAGCAGCGGGGGCACCCTGGGCCGGTGCGGAGTACGTCGGGGCCGGCATCGTGGTGTTGGCTTCGGCTGCCGCTTCGCTTTCCTCAATGGCATTTCCGATGACCGCCGTCAGGGTGGAAACCATCACCACCGAGATAATCACGTTGAGAACCCAGACAACGGCGGTAACGATCCACGCCGTCTTCCTGTTCTGGTTGTAGCCGTCCAGTGGCCGGCCCTGCTTGTCCTTCTGGTTACCGGTCAGGGTGATGATCAGGTCAACCAGTGTCCAGATGCCGAAGCCGCCACCCGTCAGGAGCTTCAGGATGCCGGTGCCGATCTTGCCCAGGTAGAAACGGTCAATGCCCAAACCACCCAGGAAAAGCGCCAGCAGCCAGGTGACAACAAAGGACTTTCCCGTGGTTGTCGCACTCTTATAGTCGGTCGGGGCGGTGGTGCTCATAACGGGGTGTTTGCCTTTCATAAAGGGATGGCATTTCGCCGGTGAAGACCATAATGCCCCACACTCATGGAAAGGGCGGAAAAATACAGCTTCGTCCTCTTGAAAACAAGGGCCGCACAACTAATTCACACCGGTTAATACGAACCTTTGCAGCATTGGAATGCTCCTCTATTGTGTCCCTACGGCTTGGTTTTGGGGGCCGTCACGTGCACGCTGACACTCCTCGACGGGGGTTGGGGGCACAACGGAAAACCTGCCGCAGTGTGTCAGCAGCCGGAAACACAGTCCTTGGACGTGCCCGGTAGCGCTCGGCGGAATGTTCAAGGAGCGCAATGAGATTGTCCATTCATCACAAACCCGGCGCGGTTCTCACTGCCGCAGTCGCCGGATTCGCACTCACGGCGGCCCTGGGCCTACCCGCCCAGGCCACCGAGGCCACTGCCAACGGCGACGGACTTGCCTCAGGCATTTCGGTGGAGAGGTTCCCCGCCCAGAAGGTGTCCCCCAGCTTGCGGGATGCCTCCGGCCAGGTCTCGGTCTATGTTCAGTTCACCGGCGAAGGCGCCTTTGAACAGACGCAGCCCGAAGAGGTCAAGGAGGGCAAGGCCGATCCGGTGGTCAATAAACCGCTGGTCGAGGAAATCCGCAGCAACATCGCCTCCCAGGCTGAATCCGTAGCCGCCGAGGCCGACGCCAGCACGCTGTACACCACCACCAACACCCTGCCGGGCACCGCGATTGTGGGTGATGCCGAGGCCATCCGTGCCCTCGCCGCCCGCGACGACGTCGCCCGCATCACCAAGATTGTGCCCAAGTCCGTGGACAACAAGGGCGCCGACATCGACACCCGTGCGCTGAACACCTGGGTGGAGCGCAAGCAGACCGGTGAAGGCATCACCATTGCCGTCCTGGACACCGGCGTGGACTACACGCACAGTGATTTCGGCGGCCCGGGCACCGTGGAGGCGTACCAGGCAGCGCAGGCCTCCCCCACCATTCCCGCTGCGGACAGCGGCTTGATCGATGCCGCGAAGTTCATCGGCGGCTATGACCTGGTGGGCGACGACTACGACGCCGATCCCGATTCCCCCACCTACCAGCCGGTCCCGAAGCCGGACCTTAACCCGCTGGACTGCGGCGGCCACGGCAGCCACGTCTCCGGCACCGCGGCAGGTTACGGTACCAATAATGACGGCACCACGTTCCGCGGCGACTACAGCAAACTGACCACGGAGCAGGTCAACTCCATGCGGATCGGTCCCGGTTCGGCACCGAAGGCCCAGTTGGTGGGCATCCGCGTCTTCGGCTGCTCCGGGTCCTCCGAAGTGGTCGGCCAGGCACTTGACTACGTGCTGGATCCCAACGGCGACGGCGATTTCTCGGACCGCGCACAGGTTGTGAACATGTCCCTCGGGTCTGACTACGCCCCGGTGGATGATCCGGAAAACGACATTGTCAACAAGCTCACCGAACAGGGCATCCTTTCGGTGGTCGCCTCCGGCAACGCCGGAGATGTCTATGACGTTGGCGGTTCCCCGGGCAATGCGAAGTCCGCACTGACCGTGGCCAGCACCATCGGTTCCCAGGTCACCCTGGACCGCGCCGACGTCCTCGCTCCGGCGGATCTGGCCGGCACCGCCGCCGGGCAGTACTCCTCCAACTTCAATTACTCCGATCCCGCCGTGACGCAAGAGCGGCTGACCGGAACCGTGGTGATGGCTCCGGCGGACAACGCCTTCGGCTGCAACCCGTTCCCGGCCGGCTCCCTGACCGGCAAGTGGGTGTGGATCCAGTGGGAAGAAAACGGCGCGTTCCCCTGCGGTTCCGGCGTCCGCTTCAACAATGCCCAGGCCGCCGGTGCAACCGGTGTGGTCCTGGATTCCCCGCGCTCCGTCTTTGACGCCGGCATCGGCGGCAACGCCACCATCCCCGGCATCCAGCTGAACGCCGCATCCTCTGACCGGCTGCGTCCGGCCGCCGCGGCAGGCACCCTGACGCTGCGCCTGTCCCCGGCCTACCAGGCCACCACGTCCGGTCCCTCCGGCGCCGGCGATACCGTCAGCTCCTTCTCCTCCCGCGGACTGCACGGTTCCAACGGCGTGGTGAAGCCCGACGTCGCAGCCCCCGGCTCCTCCATCGGTTCAGTTTCGGTGG
Organism: Arthrobacter sp. MDT1-49-2; assembly: GCF_059090185.1. Classification (NCBI taxonomy): domain Bacteria; kingdom Bacillati; phylum Actinomycetota; class Actinomycetes; order Micrococcales; family Micrococcaceae; genus Arthrobacter; species Arthrobacter sp. MDT1-49-2. The sequence continues at coordinate 126,639 of NZ_JBNHFK010000005.1, read as the reverse complement.
GCTCCGGCGACGGAGCCTCCGTCAGCAGCGGCACCTCCATGGCCACCCCGCATGTGGCCGGTATTGCCGCCCTGGTCTACGCCGCTACGGATCTGAATCCCTACGAGGTCAAGACCGCCATCATGAACACCGCCACGCATGACCTGCTCGCTGCGGGCGGCGCGGTTCACGGACCCAACCGTGTCGGCTCCGGCCGGGTGGACGCCCTGGATGCCCTGAACAACAAGGTCCTGGCCTACGCAACCGAGGATCCCGCCCTGACCAGCGTGAACTTCGGTGTGCTGGAACTGGGCAAGGAAGCCCTGGTACTGACCAAGCAGGTCACGGTGGAGAACAAGTCGGACAGGCCGGTGTCCTACAACGTCAGTTACCTGCAGGCCTCCACCATGCCCGGTGTTGCAGTGAGCACCACCCCCTCGGTCAGCGTTCCCGCCAACGGCAAGGCCAGCGTGGACGTCACGCTGAGCATCTCTGATCCCGCGGCACTGGCCAAGACCATTGACCCGGCCGCGGATGCCACGCAGCTGGGCATGAACCGGCAGTTCCTTGCGGACGTCTCCGGTCGGGTGCAGTTTGCCGGAACCGGCACGCCCACCCTTCGGGTGCCGGTCTATTCGGCACCCAAGCCGACGTCGGATATGAGCGCGGGCGCGGAGATCGCGTTCGCCGATTCCGAGGCACTCAAGAGCACCGTCACCCTGCAGGGACGCGACCTGAACCAGGGAACCGGGGCATCGCGCTACCTCTCGCTGGTTTCGCCCCTGGTACTCGGAGCGCAGAGCCCGCGCCTGGAGTCGGTAAAGATGGATTCCATGTACGCCATGGACGTGCAGTCCGTCGGAGCCTCCTCCACCCTTCCGGCCATCAAGGCGGCAGGCGGGGACGTGCAGAAATCGGTGGTCAACTTCGGTGTCAGCACTTGGGCCAACTGGCCCATCCTGGGCGGCTCCAACGAGATCGATGTGGAGATTGACACCAACGGCGACTCCGTCCCGGACTTTGTCACCTTCACCTCGCGTGCCGCTGATCTGGACCTGTCGCTCATCTCCACCTACCGCCTGAACGCGGACGGTACGGCCGAGCAGGTGGACCAGACCGGCGCCAACGGTGTCCAGGGAAACACGGATACCAATACGTTCGACTCCAACGTTGCCACCCTGCCGGTTTCTGCAGCGGCCCTGGGACTGGATGTGAACGCCGCATCGGCGCCGCTCCGGTACCGCGTCACCACGTGGAGCCCGTACAACGTGGATGAGAAGGGCAACAGTGTCCCCGTTGATGCCACCGAGTACATCGAGTTCGACGCCGCCAACCCGGCGCTGACCTTCACCGGTGCCACGCCGAGCGCCCTGTTTGCGGACGTCAACGGCGGCAAGATCGACGTGACCCGCGCCGCCGGCTCCACCGATGCCAAGGCGCTGTTCCTGCACCTGCACAACGCCACCGGCGACCTTAGCGGCGCCAACGGTGACGGGAACCGGGCGGAAGTCCTGCCCATCAAAGTTCCGGCCAAGGTGGTTCCGCCGGTGACGCCGGCGAGCCCGGTCAGCGCGGTCAGCAAGTGCTCCGGCTCGGGTATCGAGATTGTGGTGACGGTCAAGAACACCGGCACCCGCCAGGCCAATGTGCAGGCCAAGTCCAGCTACGGCACGGTGACGGTCAACAATCTGGCCCCGGGCAAGAGCAAGTCCGTGACCATCAAGACCAAGCAGTCCTCCGTCAAGGCCGGAGAAGTCACGGTGAACTACACCTTCACCGGCAAGGGCAAGGCTGAAAAGGCCAGCTACAAGGCCAAGTACGACGCCCAGAAGTGCAAGGGCGGCCATGGCCACGGCCACGGCGGTGGCCACGGCGGCGGTCACGGCCGCGGCTAGGCACTGATGCCGGGGCGGGGATAACCCCGACCCGATCCATCGCGGCATCAAGACAGCGGGCCCCGGAGCAATCCGGGGCCCGCTGTCTTGCGTGGAAACCCCTCAACGCCGGACGGGGCCTGGAGGAAGGCGGCTTTAATATTCCCGCGAGCTCTGCGAGCACGGAATTTCGTTGCCGCCGATCCAGGCCCCGTAAGCGCCCTCCGTTCACCGCTACTTCTGCAGCTTGGACATCCGCCGGTCCGCCAGGATCTTGCCGCCGGTCTGGCAAGTGGGGCAGTACTGCAGGGACGAGTCCGCGAAGGACACTTCCCGCACCGTATCCCCGCAGACCGGGCAGGGTTCGCCGGTGCGGGCATGGACCCGCAGCGCCTCGCGCTTGGAGTCCTTCAGGGCCGACGCAGGGCGTCCGGAGGCCGTGGCGATCGCTTCCTCCAGGGTGGTGCGCATGGCCACGAACAGCCGCCCGGCGTCGTCGGCGTCCAGCTTCGCGGCATTGGCAAACGGTGACAGGCGCGCCGCATGCAGGATCTCATCGCTGTAGGCATTGCCGATCCCGGCAATCACCGACTGGTCCCGCAGCAGCCCCTTGATCTGGCCGGAGTGACCGGCGAGCAGTGCGGCAAAGTCATCAAAGCCGACGTCGAGCGCTTCCGGTCCCAGCCGTGCAATGCCGGGCACTTCCTCCGGATTCCGCACCAGGTACACCGCCAGGGATTTCCGGGTGCCCGCCTCGGTGAGATCGAACCCGGGTTCCTTCCCGGCGTCGTCGGCCGCAAACCGCACCCGCAGCGCCATGGCCCCCTTCCCGGGCCGCAGCCGGCCCGGCTTGAGGGCATCGGACCAGCGGAGCCAGCCCGCCTTGGCCAGGTGCATCACCAGATGCACCCCGCCGGCCGAGAGGATGATGAACTTCCCCTGCCGCTCCACATCCGTTACCGGCTGTCCGCGCAGTTCTTCCAGCGGCACCCCGGCGGTTTTCAGCACCGAGAAGGAGAGCACCTCCACGTCGGCAACGACGGCCGGGGGCGCATCGGCGGGAAGCAGCTTGGTCCGCAGGAAATCAACGAGTCCCTGCACCTCGGGCATCTCGGGCATGGCCCTACCCTAATCCGTTGCTGAAGCCTCCGTCACTGCTCGGCGTGGGACTGCAGGAAGGAGTACACCTCGGTCTCATCCACGCCCGGGAACGCACCGGGTGGCAGCGCCGCCAGCAGATGCGAGTGCGCCCGGGCGCTGGGCCAGGCGAAACCGGACCATTCCGAGGCCAGCTCCCCCGGCGGCGTGCGGCAGCAGTCCGGATCCGGGCAGCGGGATTTGGACCGCTCCGGGGTATCCCTGCCGCGGAACCATTTCACATGCTGGTACGGCAGCCCGATGCTCACGGAGAACTTCCCCGCCGAACCCCGTTCCACCCGCGCCGTGCACCAATACGTGCCCGCCGGGGTGTCCGTGTACTGGTTGAACGCACTGAATTGGTCGGGCACGGAAAAGACTTCCCGCGAGGTCCAGTACCGGCAGATCGGCTGGCCCTCAATGGCGCCGGTGTGGTCCGCGGGGAACGTCACGCCGTCGTTCTCATAGGCCTTGTAGACAATCCCGCTCTCGTGCACCTTCTGGAAGTGGGTGGGAATGCCCAGATGCTCGGTGGCGAGGTTGGTGAACCGGTGTGCCGCGGTTTCGTAGGACACGGCGAAGGCGTCCCGGATATCCTCCACCGCTATTTCCTTGGCCGCCTTGGCCCGCTGGAGGAACTCCACCGTGGCCTTCTCCGGCAGCAGCAGCGCCGCGGCAAAGTAGTTGGTGGCCACCCGCTGGCTGAGGAACTCCCCGTAGCTGCTGGGGGTCTGGTGCTGGAGCACAAAATGGCCCAGCGCCTGCAGCAGCACCGAGCGCGGATCATGCTCGGAGCGCTGGGACTGGGTGAGGTAGATGCGCCGGTTCTTCAGGTCCGTCACGGACCGGGTGGAATGCGGCAGGTCGTTCACGTGGTGCAGGCTGAAGCCCAGGTGCGCGGCAATGTCCGCAATCACGTGCTGGGACAGCGGGCCGGAGGTGTGCCCCACCGAATCGAGCACCTTCTGCGCCTCGGCCTCGTATTCGGGAAAGTAGTTGTTCCGCTCGCGCATCATGGCCCGCAGCTCACCGTTGGCCCGGCGCGCCTCCTCGGGAGTGGCCACCTGCTCATTGAGCCGGCGTTCCAGCTCGGCCTGCAGCCCGACGAGGGATTCGAGGACGTCGAGGGGCAGCCGTGAGCCGATGCGGACCTTGGGTAGCCCCAGGGAGGCATAGAGCGGGCCGCGCTGGGCGCGTTCCAGTTCGATTTCCAGGGCGGCGCGCCGGCTGGGCGGTTCGGCGCCCAGCAGCGAATCGATGCTGACGTCCAGTGCTGCGGCCAGTGCCTGCATCATGCCCAGCTTGGGTTCGCGCTTGCCGTTCTCGATCAGGGAGAGCTGGGAGGCGACGGTGCCGACGGCGGCGCCCAGGTCATCGAGCGTCATGCCCTTGGCCTTGCGCAGGTGGCGCACACGCCGGCCGAGGCTGATCACGTCCAGGGTGCGTTCGCTGTCTGCCTGCTTTGCGCCCCCGGATCCGGGCTTGCGGGGCGCAGGGTTGGGGCGGTTCCATGTTGTACTCGTCACGTTTTTCACAATACGCGAAGAAATGCATTTCTTTCCAGAGGAAAACCCTAGAAGAGGGGTTGTTGTTGGCACAGGCTTAGTTCACAGCAGGAAATTCCGGTTTGAAGCGGACCGGAACGAATGAGGAATATTCAAGGAGACTAAGCAATGAGCCAGGACCAGAACATCGCCCCCACGGCAGAACAGCTCACCCAGGAATGGGCCACCGATCCCCGGTGGGAAGGCATCACCCGAGATTACACGGCTGAGGACGTCGTCAAGCTGCGCGGCCGCGTCCAGGAAGAGCACACGCTGGCACGCCGCGGTGCCGAGAAGCTCTGGGACCAGCTCCGCAACGCCGGCGATGAAGGCTACACCAACGCGCTGGGTGCCCTGACCGGCAACCAGGCTGTGCAGCAGGTCAAGGCCGGCCTGAAGGCCATCTACCTCTCCGGCTGGCAGGTGGCGGCCGATGCGAACAACTCCGGCCACACCTACCCGGACCAGTCCCTCTACCCGGCCAACTCGGTACCCACCGTTGTCCGCCGTATCAACAACGCCCTGCTGCGTGCCGACCAGATTGAATTCGCCGAAGGCATCCAGAGCGTGGATGACTACCTGGTGCCCATCGTGGCCGACGCCGAGGCCGGCTTCGGCGGCCCGCTGAACGCCTACGAGCTGATGAAGGCCATGATCACCTCCGGCGCCTCGGGCGTGCACTGGGAAGACCAGCTCGCTTCGGAGAAGAAGTGCGGCCACCTGGGCGGCAAGGTCCTGATCCCCACCGGCCAGCACATCCGCACCCTGAACGCCGCCCGCCTCGCGGCCGACGTCGCCGGCACCCCCACCGTGGTCATCGCCCGCACCGATGCCGAGGCCGCCACCCTGATCACCTCCGACGTCGACGAGCGTGACGCCGAATTCATCACCGGCGAGCGCACGGCGGAAGGCTTCTACAAGGTCCGCAACGGCATTGAGCCCTGCATCGCCCGGGCAAAGGCCTACGCACCGTACTCGGACCTGATCTGGATGGAAACCGGCACCCCGGACCTGGAAATGGCCCGCAAGTTCGCCGAAGCCGTCCGCTCCGAGTTCCCGGACCAGATGCTGGCCTACAACTGCTCGCCGTCCTTCAACTGGAAGAAGCACCTGGACGATGACACCATCGCCAAGTTCCAGCGCGAACTCGGTGCCATGGGCTTCAAGTTCCAGTTCATCACCCTGGCCGGCTTCCACGCACTGAACTACTCCATGTTTGACCTGGCCCACGGCTACGCCCGCAGCGGCATGAGCGCCTACGTGGAACTGCAGGAAAAGGAATTCGGTTCCGAGTCCCGCGGCTACACCGCCACGAAGCACCAGCGCGAGGTCGGCACCGGTTACTTCGACGCCATTGCCACCGCCCTGAACCCCGAAGGCAGCACCCTGGCCCTGGCCGGTTCCACGGAGTCCAGCCAGTTCCACTAACCCCGGCTCTTCAGCCAGATGCGGCGGGGTTGGCGCCCGAACCGGCTGCCGGCCCCGCCGCATCACCCCACAGCTTTGAATCACCCCAAGGAGAACGCCATGAATGACCCCATCACCCTGAACGGCATTTCCCTCACCGCCCCCGCAGTGCGGCGGCAGGAGGAAATTCTGACTCCGCAGGCACTGGACTTCGTCAAGGCACTGCACCGGGCCACGGCCACCCGTCGGCAGGAACTCCTTCAGCAGCGCCAGGCCCGCCGCCAGCAGATCTCCAACGGCGCGGACCCGGCCTTCCTGGCCGAAACCCGGCACATCCGCGAGGACGAGTCCTGGCGCGTGGCCCCCACCGCCCCCGGCCTGGAGGACCGCCGCGTGGAAATCACCGGCCCGGTGGACCGCAAGATGACCATCAACGCCCTGAACTCCGGCGCCAAGGTATGGCTGGCGGACATGGAGGATTCCTCCACCCCGTCCTGGTCCAACGTGGTCAACGGCCAGCTGAACCTGCGCGATGCCCTGGACCGCCGGATCGACTTCACCTCCCCGGAGGGCAAGGAATACCGGGTGCAGGGCACGTCCCTCACGGACCTGCCCACCATTGTGGTCCGCCCCCGCGGCTGGCACCTGCCGGAAAAGCACATGCTGATCGACAACACCCCCATTGCCGGCGGCATTGTGGACTTCGGCCTGTACTTCTTCCACAACGCCCAGCGGCTGATCTCCCAGGGCCGCGGCCCCTACTTCTACCTGCCGAAGATCGAGAACCACCTCGAAGCCCGCCTGTGGAATGACATCTTTGTCCTGGCGCAGGACCTGCTGGGCATCCCGCAGGGCACCATCCGCGCCACGGTGCTGATCGAAACCATCACGGCCGCCTTCGAGATGGAGGAAATCCTCTACGAGCTGCGGGACCACGCCGCCGGCCTGAACGCCGGCCGCTGGGACTACATCTTCTCGGTGATCAAGAACTTCCGCACCCGCGGACCCCGGTTTGTCCTGCCGGACCGCAACATGGTGACCATGACCGCCCCGTTCATGCGGGCGTACACCGAACAGCTGGTGCGTGCCTGCCACCGCCGCGGCGCCCACGCCATCGGCGGCATGGCGGCCTTCATCCCGAACCGCAAGGATGCAGCCGCGAACGACGTTGCCATGGAGAAGGTGCGCGCCGACAAGACCCGCGAGGCCGGCGACGGCTTCGACGGGTCCTGGGTGGCCCACCCGGACCTGGTGCCGGTGGCCATGGAGGTGTTCGACGGCGTTCTCGGCGAACGTCCCAACCAGCTGGAGCGGACCCGCGAGGACGTGGTGCCCAATGACAAGGCGCTGCTGGACGTCGCCTCCACGCCCGGGGTCATCACGGAGGCCGGCATCCGCAGCAACATCGAGGTGGGCATCCGCTACATCGAGTCCTGGCTGCGCGGCAACGGCGCTGCAGCCATCAACAACCTGATGGAGGACGCGGCCACCGCGGAAATCTCCCGTTCGCAGATCTGGCAGTGGATCCACACCTCCGCCGTGACCGACGAGGGTGAAATCGTGACGCATCAGTGGGTGGAGGAACTGCTGGACGAGGAGTTCGCCAACCTGCAGCGTTTCGAGGGTGACCGCTTCGAGGACGCCCGTGAACTGTTTGAGGAAGTAGCGTGCGGGGAGCATTTCCCCACCTTCCTCACCGTGCCCGCCTACGCCCGCTTCCTGCACGAAGCGCAGGAGCTGGCGGTGGCGTAGCCCCTGGGGGCGTGGTGCGGATACCGCTTCAGTATCCGCACCGGTCAGGACCGGGACCTTTTCCGCACAGCGTTCGTCCGTGCGGGAATGGTACCCGGTCCTTTCCGCGTTGCAGGGGGTATGAAGATTGATATCTGGTCCGACATTGCCTGCCCGTGGTGCTACATCGGCAAGCGCCGCTTCGAAGCCGCACTGGCTGGTTTCCCGCACCGGGACGAGGTAGAGGTGCAGTGGCACAGCTTCCAGCTCGACCCGACCCTGCCCGAGCACTATGAGGGCACCGAGGTGCAGTATCTCAGTGAGCGCAAGGGCATTGACCCCGCACAGCTGGCCGGCATGCTCGAACAGGTCACTGTCCAGGCCGCCGGCGAGGGGCTGTCCTATGACTATGACTCCCTGGTGGTCGCCAACAGCTTCTCCGCGCACCGGCTGATCCATCTCGCCCGCGCCGAAGGCGGCAACGCAGCCGCCGACGCCGCCAAGGAAGCGCTGCTCTCGGCCCACTTCGAGAAGGGCCGCGACATTGGTTCGGCGGAAACCCTCGCGGAGATCGGCACCGGCCTGGACCTGGACGCCGGCCGGGTGCAGGCCATGCTTGCCTCGGACGAATACACCGACGCCGTAAACGCGGACATTGCCCAGGCACGGGCCCTGGGGATCAGCGGCGTGCCGTTCTTTGTGCTGGACGAGAAGTACGGCATCTCGGGCGCGCAGCCTGCGGAGGTGTTCTCCTCGGCACTGGAACAGGCCTGGCAGGAGTCACATCCGCTGGTGAACCTGACGCCGGCGTCCGGCTCTGCCGACGGTGCTGTCTGCGGACCGGACGGCTGCAACTAGAACAGCCGCCGGGGCGCCGGGCCGGCTTACCCCGCGGCGGGTGAGGTCTCGGCGCCGGGACAGCTGAGCGCCCCGGGCCCGGCCGCCACTGCCTGTTCGGCCGGCAGCAGATTCTCATAGCCGGAGCCGATCACCAGGTCCACGGAGGCATCCGTCCTGTCATCGTGCACGTACTGGGTGTCGGGAACGTGCTGCTGGAGTGTGTAGGCGGCGGCGAAACCGGAGGTCCCGGACAGCACCAGGGCCGTCATGCCGGCCCGGTTCACGCTGGAGTTGCCCACCGTGCCGATCTGGAAGCCCCGCGCCCCCAGCTCAGTGGCCACGGTACCGGCCAGGCCCGGCGCTGCCGTCGAGTTATAGATGTTGACGCTGACCGCGGCCGGATCCAGATACGGAAAAGGCCCGGCAGGACATTCGTCCGCCGGGCCTGCCTGGGCGGTGGGCTCTGCTGCCGGCAGCCGCACCCAACCCGACACCAGCCCCTGTACCAGCACCACCGCCAGCAGCAGCAGGAAAGCCAGGAAGCCAAGCACCGCGGTATGCAGCCGCCGTCGCCGTGCTGACCGCTGGATCAGGTCCGGCTCGTCGGAAGGTGCAAACACCTCGTCGAGTTCGCCGCCGGTAATGATCCGGTGGCCGTGCCATTCCCTCGAATCATCCTCAACGGGGGTACCGTCGGGAGGCTGGTTAGTCATCGAGGACCAGCACGCGTGCGTGCAGGATAGTCCGCTGGTGAAGGGCCGTCCGTACGGCCCGGTGCAGTCCGTCTTCGAGATACATGGTGCCCTTCCATTGGACGACGTGCGGGAACAGGTCTCCGAAAAAGGTGGAGTCCTCGGCCAGCAGTGCACCGAGGTCCAGCGTGGCCTTCGTAGTTACCAGCTCATCCAGCCGAACCTGCCGGGGAGGTACGGCCGCCCAGTCCTTCGGTGTTACGTATCCATGGTCAGGGTAGGGGCGTACGTCGCCAACAGCTTTGAAGATCACTAGTACAGAGTAAAGAACAACGGCACCCAAAGAAACAGCGACGCTCGGGCGCGAGCCTGCGGGAATGCCAGATTGGCACTCTGTTACCCCTCCGCGTGCCGTGCCGGCGTGCACCGGCCACTGTGCGGAGACGGGATACTGGAGGGGTGAACTTCTCCGCTTCCCGCCTTGGTCTCCTGCTCGACGTCGACGGTCCCGTTGCCAGCCCGGTCTCCCGGACCGTCCGTCCGGCCATCATCCGCGACCTGGTCGCCCTGGCCGTGGCCGGCTGGCCCGTCATCTTCAATACCGGCCGCTCCGATGACTTCATCCGGCAGCAGGTGATGCAGCCCATGATCGCCGCCGGCCTGCCCGAGGGCGTGCGGGTGCATGCCGTCTGCGAGAAGGGGGCAGTCTGGTTCTCCTTCGACGGAACCGGACCGGAGCAGCCGCAGGTGGATCCGGAGCTGAAGGTCCCGGGCGACTATGCCGAAACAATCCGCAATCTGGTGAATGAGAAGTACTCGCGGACCATGTTCTTCGACGAGACCAAGCTGGCCATGCTTTCCGTGGAACAGCACGTGCACGTGGACAATGCCGACTATCTCTCCGAGCAGGCGCTCTTCGACGCCGATGCGCTGGAGCAGCTGGGGCTGGCCGGCCTGGGCGGGCAGCGCCTGGACCGCACCATTCCCGACGCCGCCGGGAAGGTGTCCTTCCGGATTGACCCGACCATCATCTCCACCGACATTGAAGCCGTGGGCGTGGGCAAGGACCTGGGCGCACGGCGGGCACTGGCGATGCTGGAGGCGGCGGGCACAGCCGTTCCGCGCAGCTGGCGCACAGTGGGTGATTCCCGCACCGACTACGCCATGGCCGATGAGCTGTCCCGACTGGGCTTTGACGTGGCGCATGTGGACGTGCGGCCGGCGGACGGCGTACCGGAGACGGAGTATCCGGTCCTGACGGCAGGGTCCCTGATCCACGACGACGCCGGCGCGCTGTACTTTGAACGCTGGGCGGCGATGTCCGCGGGCGAGGCCGCGGACGACGCCGTCGTGCTCTGAGCCTGGCTACTCCAGGCGCAGCACGGCCTCCACGGACTCCTGAATTTCCGGTGCGCCGGGGGCGACGGCGGAGGCGAAGCGGCCCACCACTTCACCGCTGTCGGTAACCAGGAATTTCTCGAAGTTCCAGCCGATGTCTTCGCCCAGTTCACCGTCGCGGAACTTGGTCAGCTCGGTGTAGAGCGGGTGCCGGCCTGGTCCGTTGACGTCGGTCTTTGCGGCCAGCGGGAAGCTCACGCCGTAGTTGCGTGAGCAGAACTCGGCGATCTCCTCTGCAGTGCCCGGTTCCTGCCCGGCGAACTGGTTGCTGGGCACACCGAGGATGGCGAAGTTCCGGTGCTGGTAGGTCTCGTAGAGGGCCTGCAGCCCTTCATACTGCCGCGTGTATCCGCAGCGCGAAGCCACGTTGACCACCAGCACGGCCTTGCCGCGGAAAAGGTCCCCGAACGTGGTTTCGGTGCCGTCCAGGAGAGTCAGGGGAATCCCGTAAAGAGTGCTGTTCTCGGTGCTGTTCTGCACTGTGTGCCTTTCCGTTGACGTGTTCCCATTTCATCGCATCCGCTGACCGGACACCCAATTCCGGTTTTCCGCAGCGGGTTTAGAGGTGGCGGATAGCACTTCGTAACATTCGGTACAGAGTTGACTCGGCCCGGTGATACGTTGCCGGAATGAGTGCGATTCCCGAGTCAATCCCCGTTCTTGACCTGAGCACGGCACGCAATGCCGACGGCTCCTTCAACTCCGAATTCATCGATCAGCTGCGCGACGCGACGCACCGGATCGGCTTCTTCCAGCTCGTCGGCTACGGCGCCGGCGAAGCCATGGTGGAGGACCTGTTCAGCGTGACCAAACGGTTCTTTGATCTCCCGCTGGAGGACCGTCTGGCTCTGGACAACCGCAAGTCCCCGCACTTCCGCGGTTACACCCGGCTCGGCACCGAGATCACCCGCGGCCGCCCGGATTCGCGCGAACAGGTGGACTTCGGGCCGGAACGCGAACCCGCCACGGACTATCCCGCAGACCAGCCGTACTGGCTGGTGCAGGGCCCGAACCTGTTCCCGGACGAGGTGCTGCCCGAGCTGCGCAGCACCTCCATGGCCTGGGCCGAGCGGATGTCCGAGGTGGGTGCGGAACTGCTCGCTGCCATCGCTGTGTCCCTGGAGCTGCCCGAGGACCACTTCACCGAACCGTTTGAGGGCACCCCGGCCTGGATGGCCAAGCTCATCCACTACGTGGGCGGGGTGGTGAAGGAAGCCGGCACCCAGGGAGTTGGCTCGCACGCCGACTACGGCTTCGTCACCCTGCTGCTGCAGGATTCGGTGGGCGGGCTGGAAGTGAAGCCGCACGAGTCCGACACCTGGCTTCCGGTCGAACCCATCCCCGGCGCCCTGGTGGTGAACCTGGGCGAAATGCTCGAGGTGGCCACCCAAGGTTACCTCTCGGCCACCATCCACCGGGTGCTCGCCCCGGCACCCGGGGTGGACCGGTACGCCATTCCGTTCTTCTGGTCCCCGCGGCTGGATGCGGTGATTGACCCGGTGCAGCTGCCGCAGGCCCTGGCCGGGCAGTCCCGGGGCATCTCCGATGATCCGGAGAACCCGATGCTCGCGTCCTATGGGGCCAACGTGCTCAAGGGCTGGCTGCGTGCCCACCCGCAGGTCGCCAAGCTGCACCACCCGGAGCTGGTGGCCGGCAAGTAGCTACCCGGATCCAAGGATCACCGCGCGACGGCGCCGCCCGGCCACCTCACCGGGCGGCGCCGTCGGCGTTTCCCTGGGCATTCCCCTGTCTGTGCGAAGCTCAGGCGCCAAGCCGGCGGAGATAGCCGGAAAAACCGGCCGGAGTCCTCCCGTCCAGCCGCCCGGAGGTGACGGCGCGCATATCGTCCGTGGCGATCCAGCGCGCCCCTGCGGCCCGGATCCGCGCGACCAACTGGATATCTTCGTGGACGTGCAGGGCTTCGAACCCGCCAGCGGCGGCGTAGGCACGCGAGGAGAAGGCCATGTTCGCCCCATGGATGTAGGGATGGCCCTCGGTCAGCTCATGTTCGGCATGCCAGCGGCTCAGGTGTGCCGAACTGAGGTCCGCCGCGTCAGGCACCACCGTGCCAAGGACCAGCTCATAACCGGCGTCGGCGAAGCCCCGCTGGACGGTCAGCCAACTGCCCGGCACCACGGTGTCCGCGTCGGTAGCGGCAATCCACTGCGCGCCCAGCCCGAGCATGGCCGCGGTGCCGGCCGCCCGGGCCGCCCCCACCGGCCCTGACTGCGTCTGCAGCAGGTGCAGGTCCAGCCCCAGCTGCAGGCCGGCCTGTTCGGCGGCCAGGGCGGAGCCGTCGGTGCAGGAGTCGAGCACCACCGCCACGCTCACCTCCGCGGCGGCATCCTGTTCCCGCAGCGCCGCTACGGCGGCGGACACCGCGGCGAGGCAGCGGGGCAGGAGCTGTTCCTCGTTGCGGGCAGGAATGACGACGCCGACGTGCGGCCGGGTCACAGCAGCCCTTCCCGGTCAGCCACGGACCGGGCCGGCGGATGCACCAGCACATCAATACGGAAATCGGCCTCGCAGTGTTCAGCCAGCAGCTCCAGTCCGCTGTCCGCCCGGAACACCTCATGCACCTCGTCCCCGTCCATCGGCCAGTCCCGGATCGGATGCCGCCAGTGGCACAGCAGCAGCACACCGTCGCGATCCAGGGCTTCCGCAGCCCGGAGGACCGTACCGCGGAGCTGTTCCCGGGTGAGGAAATAGCCGATCTCGGAGAGGATCACCAGATCGAAGCTGCCCTCCGGCCAGTCTTCCGGGATGGAGCCCTGGCGGAGACGGATCCGCTGGGCCGCGCCGATCCGCTGCCGGGCCAGTTCCAGGGCGCGCTCTGAAATATCCATGGCGGTGACGCTGTCCGCACGGCGGGCCAGCTCTTCGGTGAGCACTCCGATGGAGCAGCCGGGTTCAAAGACGCGGCCGAACCGTTCACGCGGCAGCAGGGCCAGGGTCAGTTCCCGTTTGCGCCGTTCATAGAAGCTGTCCCCGAAGTTCCAGGGGTCCGGTGAGGAGGCATAGAGGTCTTCGAAAACCTGTTTGCCGGTCCGCGGCACGGTCACGATGAACGTCTCGAAGGGCCGCTCAAAGTGGGCCAGGACCTCCGGCGCCAGGAGTGCCTCGTCCCCCGGCAGGTCCGAGAGGGGGGCCACCTGGCTGTGGTGGGCGTCCATCGCCGCGGCCTTGGCAGTGGCGGCGTCCTGTGTCAGGGCGAGCGTGTGCACGTCCTCGGGCAGGTCCTTGGCGGTGCCCCAGTGCCAGAGCCAGATCGGGTATTCCAGCAGCGGCACCCTGGCCTTGTCGGCCAGTCTAGCCGCGGCCGCTCCGGCGGCGTCGTGGTCGGTATGCCCGTCCCGGCGCCAGGGGGCAGCCAGCCAGAGTCCGTCCGTGTCGGTGCCGACCAGCCCGGCAAGGAACGTGTCCAGCTCCTCCCGGTGGGGAGCCAGCTGCCCGTCCGGCAGCCCCAACAGGTGGACCCGGGCGTCCGGAGCGAGGCGGCCGACGGCGGCGCGCAGCTCCGCTTCCCGCAGCACGGTGAGGGTCTGCGGGGTGTGGGTCGGGGACTCGGGGTGGGAGGCTTCCCCGGCGGTCGCCACCACTATGTCGACGGCGGTGCCGGCGGCCGCGAGCGCCGTGATCAGGCCGCCGACGCCAAGGGATTCATCGTCCGGGTGCGCGGCAAGGACCACCAGCCTGCGGGGCGGCTCCGGCAGGACATCCGCCAGCCCGGGCAGCCCGGCCAGTGCCGGCAGCCAGCTCTCTTCACCCGGCGTCGGGTCCCGATGGGTGAAGCTCACCATGGCTCGCCTCCGCCGGTGAGCAGGGCACGGCCGAGGGCTGCCGAGTCCCGTTCGGCATGGTGCTGGCGCAGATAGACCTGCAGGTCCGCGACGCGCCGGGCGTGACACTCCTCGCCGGTCAGCGGTGCGGGACCCAGCCCGTGGCCGGCCAGCCGGAGGACCTCCTCGGCGGCGTCCGCCACCACGGCCCGGACCTGCCCGGCGAGCAGGGCGCCGTCGGGCCCGTTGGCACGGCCGGCGTCGACGTCGGCCGCTGCGGCGGCCAGGACGCGGCGGGCGGCATGCAGGGCAGTGTCCGTCCGGCCCAGCAGCATGAGGGCAATCTGGTCCGGTTCCCGGCTCCGGCCGGCGGCGGCCAGCCGGCGGGCGACACCCATGGCCCCGCCGAACCAGACCGCGGCAACGCCAATGCCGCCCCAGGCGAAGCCGCTCCGTTCGAGGTACCAGTTGTCCCCGCCCACGGGCACGGCCGGCACATCGGAGAAATCGACCGGGGTGCTGTCCACGGCGGCCAGCCCGCGGCTGATCCAGGTCCCCCTGCCCGGGCGAACGCCGGCATGCCTCAGGTCCACGGAGAAGGCACGGCGGGTGCCGGGCCCGGTGTGGGCGGTGACCACGGCACGGTCCAGCTGCGCGGCCAGGGAGCACCACGGTTTGGTGCCGGTTAGTCGCCAACCGCTGCCTTCCTGCCGGGCGTCCAGCCGCAGCCCGGGGGCCTCGGCGGCGTACACGCCCCACGATGCACCGGCGGAAGCACTGTCCATTCCGGCCTGGGCCAGGATGGCAACGGCATCGAGGTAGGGCTCCACCACCCGGGCCACGGTGAGGTCCGCCGCTCCCAGGGTGGCCAGCAGTTCCCAGAGCCGGACGGTGGCGCCGGTGCCGGGCAGCGGCGCCAGCGCCTCGGCCTGTGCAAGCAGGCTCAGGGCGGCGTCAACCGATCCTCCCGATGCTGCGGCCCGCTGGGCCAGGTCGGCAAGTGCTGCCTGCCGCGCCGCAGCCGGGGCGCCGGTGTCCAGCAGGACCGGACGGCTCACGCCCCGGCGCCGGGCGCGGCGGAAAGTACCGCCACCACGAACCCGGCGTCCGGGGTCAGTGGGCGCAGGTCCCAGGTGGACAGCTTCAGGTCCACGCTCAGCCCGGCTGCCTCAGCGTCGGCGAAGAACTGCCCGAAGTCATAGCCGCGGCCGGCGCCGAAGCCGATCACCACCCGCCCCTCCGGCGCGAGGTGCGCGCGCATCCGGGCCAGCACCTCGCCCGCGGTGCCGGGGGCCAGGAACGTCATCACGTTGCCGGCACAGACAATCAGGTCAAACGGCTCACGGATGCCCTCGGCGGGGAGGTCCAGCTCGGCGAGGTCCCCGACGAGCCAGCTGGCCTGGGGATGGTCCTTCCGCGCCGCATCGATCAGTTCGGGGTCCACATCCACGCCGACGACGGCGTGCCCGCGACGGGCCAGTTCGCCGCCCACCCGGCCGGGACCGGCGCCGGCGTCGAGGATCCGTGCGCCGCGCGGCACCATGGCATCGATCATCCGTGCCTCACCGTGCAGATCCGTACCCTGCTCGCGCATCTGCTCGAACCGCTGGATGTACCAGGCGGAGTGTCCCGGATTCTGCTTCTTTTTTGCTTCCCAGAGGGTTTCCTTGCGCATCCTTCCAGCGTACTCATCCGCGGGCGGGGAAAACGCCGCCGATGCCGCGCACACCGGAAGGGAACCCTCATGATTTCGACGGGCGCAGCACCTGCGGCAAGACAATTTGTATACGGTGTAAACAACGGCGGTAAAGTACCACTGTGAGTACTAAAACCTTCCCCCACCTGATGAATCCGGGCCGTATCGGCCCCATGGAAACGCACAACCGCATCGTTCTCCCTGCCATGGACATGAATGTCTCGGAGCACGGTGAGATCGAGCAGCCTGAGATCGATCACTACGTGTCCCGCGCCGCCGGAGGCGCCGGACTGATCATCACCGGCGCCTGCGCCATCGCCTTCCCGCACGGCGCGGCCTCCATGAAGGAACCCGGCCTCTCGGATGACAAGTACATTCCCGGACTCAAGGCGCTGGCCGATGCCGTCCACGCCGCCGGCAGCAAGCTGTGCATCCAGTCCACGCACCACGGCAAGGTGGCCCGCGTGGACACGGCCAACGACCGCCCGGTGCTCGCCCCCAACCAGCCGGACTACAGCTACGACATGTCCGCCCTGGCCGACAGCACCCGCGAAGAGCTCGGCAAGATGGGCGCCGCGACGGCCGGCAAGCAGACATCCTACAAAGAGATGACGCACGAGGACATCGCCTGGCTGGTCAAGACCTGGGCAGACGCCGCCGAGCGCATTGCCAAGGCCGGCTGCGACGCCGTCGAAATCCACGTGGCGCACGGCTACATCCTGGGCGTGTTCCTGAACCAGCGCGACAACAAGCGCACGGATGAATACGGCGGCCCGCTGGAGAACCGGGCCCGGCTGGCCTGCGAGGTCATCAGCGCGGTCAAGCAGCGCGTGGGCGACCGCCTGGCCGTCCTGGTCCGCGTGGCCGGCGAGGAATACGGGCAGGACGGCGGCCTGACGCTCGACGAAGCAGTCGAAGCGTCCAAGCTGTTCGAGCAGGCCGGCGCGGACGCCATTCACGTCACCGGCTGGGGCCGGAACCCGTTCGACAACTTCACCGACGGCCCGCTGCCGAACAAGGTCGGCGCCTACCTGGAGAACGCGGCCGAGATCAAGAAGCACGTCAGCGTTCCCGTCATCGCCGTCGGCCGCATGCTGCCGGAGGTGTCCGAAAAGGCACTGGCCGCCGGGCAGATCGACTTCGCCGCCATGGGCCGCCAGCTGCTGGCCGATCCGGAGCTGCCGAACAAGCTCCGCGACGGCAAGTTCGACCAGGTGCGCCCCTGCATCAACTGCTACCTCTGCGTTGCCGAGAACTTCTTCGACGACACCCCGTTCTGCGCCGTCAACCCCGCCCTCGGCAACGAAGCCCTGCTGCCGCTGAAACCGGCCTCCGCTTCCAAGCACGTGGTGGTCGTCGGCGCCGGTCCGGCCGGCCTCGAGAGCGCCCGGGTGCTGACCGAACGCGGCCACCGCGTCACCGTGGTGGACAAGTCGGACCGCCTCGGCGGCACCATGTGGTTCTCCACCATGACCACCCCCGACAATGAGCGGCTGCTGCGCTGGTTCAAGTCCGAAATCAAGCGCCTGAACATCGCGGTCAAGCTGAACACCAAGGCCACGGTGGAATCCATTCGGGCGCTGCACCCGGACCACGTCATCATCGCCACGGGCGCCGTCCGCCCGAAGCCGGATTTCCCGGGCGGCGACCTGCCTGTTGTGCAGACCGGTGACACGCTGCGCGCCATGATGCTCGGAACGGCCACTGCTGAGGAAGCCGGTGCGGTGCTGAGCACGCTCGGCAAGCTCGGCCGGCTCTCCGGCGTCACCAAGAGCCCCGAGTTCGTCCGTCAGTTCACCAAGTTCTGGCTGCCCATGGGCAAGGACGTGGTGGTCATCGGCGGTTCACTGGTGGGCCTGGAACTCGCCGAATTCCTGGCCGAGCGCGGCCGCCGCGTGACGCTGCTGCACGAAAAGCAGCAGCTCGGCCTGCCGCTGGCCATGCCCCGGCGCTGGACCGCGGTGAAGGACGCCGAAAAGCACGGCGTGAAGATCCACCGCAACGCCTCCATCACGCGCATCACCCCCAAGAGCGTGGAGTGGACCGTGGGCGAGGAGAGCTTCACCGCTCCTGCGGACATGGTGGTCTACGCAGACGGCACGACGTCGGCGGCTCCCCTCGCGGACGAGCTGCGGGCCGCGGACATCACCTGCGACGTCGTCGGCGATGCCGGTGCGGTCAACTACATCCACGGCGCCATCCACTCCTCCTGGAAGGTGACCACCGAACTGTAGGCCGTTCGTCAGCCCATCACCACCTGATGGACCCACCGCTGCAACGCCGGTACCAGCAGCAGCAAGGCAATGATCCCCACCATCAGGATGTGGATGAAGACGTTCCACCCCACGGTGCCTACTGGTTCGCCGCCGCCCACGGCGGCGAACCAGTAGGGCAGCAGCACCACCAAACCCAGCCCGGCGGAACCGAGCGTCACGTATTCCCACCAGCCCCAGCGGGCAAATAATGCCCAGGTGGCAACAGCGAAACCAAGGACGGACAGCAGGCACAGCACCAGCGCCGCGCTCCAGAGGAATCCGGTGGTGTCCACGCCCCGGCCGGCGAACCACGGGGTTAGCCAAAGCCAGCTCGAACCCGCCAGCAGAAGTGCGATGCCGCCGAGTGTACGAAGAGTGAACATCCAGCCTCCAATGGCCGGCGCGGCTAATACGGCAAGAATACGACGGCAGGCCTTGCGTTTTTAGTACCTTCCGCGGAATCCGGCCGGGCTTAGCTGAGCAGGGAGGCCGCGCCGTCGTCCACCAGCACCGTGACGTTTCCGTGCAGCTGCAGCACTGAGGCCGGACAGTCCGGCGTCACCGGGCCGGTCAGGGCGCGGGCAAGGGCATCGGCTTTGTCCTGCCCCCGCGCTATCAGCAACAGCTGCCTGGCCTCGCGAATAGTTCCGAGCCCCTGTGTGAGGCAGTGTGTCGGCACCTCGTCCAGGGAAGCGAAGAATCGCTGGTTGGCGCGCCGCGTGTCCTCGGTCAGGGTTTCCACCCGGGTGCGCGAGTCCAGCGCGGCTCCGGGCTCGTTGAAAGCCAGGTGCCCGTTGCGTCCGATTCCCAGGATCTGCAGGTCTATCCCGCCGGCACCGGCAATCAGTTGTTCGTAATGGCGGGCGGCGTCCTGCAGGTTCGGCCGGTGCGGGTCCGGAAGGTGGACCCGCACCGGGTCCAGGTCCAGGGGTTCAATGATTTCCCGGCGCAGCACCTCGGCATAGCTTTCCGGATGCCCCGGGGGCAGGCCCACGTATTCATCGAGGGCAAACCAGCTGGCCTTGCCGAAATCGGCTTCACTGGCGGCCAGGGCGGCATACACCGGCGACGGCGAGGATCCGGTGGCCACGCCGATCACGGGAGCGGGCCGGGCGAGCGCCTCCAGCACGACGTCGGCGCCCGCCCGTCCCAGCGCGGAGTCCCCCGAGCAGCGGATGAGGTTCATGGTTCCGGCGCTCACGGGGCCTCGGGAAGTTTGGCGAGTTCGGCCCGGATGCCGTCGAAGTGGCGCCGCAGCCGCTCGGAGGCCAGTTCCTTGTCGCCGTCCTTGACCGCCTCGAAAATGTTGCGGTGGACGGCCGCGGTCTCCACCAGATTGATCAGGGGGTCCACGCCCAGCTCGGCGTGGATCTTGCCGTACACCTTCCAGAACACGGACATCAGGTTGGACAGCAGTTCGTTGCCCAGCGGTTCAAACAGCTGGTAGTGGAAGGTCTCGTCCACCTCGGTGAAGATTTCCCCGCGCTCGGCCCGGGTTTCCATTTCGCGGACGGTGGCTTCAATGTCCGCGAGGTGTTCCGGGGTAAAGAGATCCATCGCCTCCCCCACGAGCCCGGCTTCCAGTGCCTGGCGCACGTCCACCAACTGCAGGGCTTCCTTGCCTTCGTGCCGCAGGGACAGCCGGCCCCGAAAGGTGAGGCCGTCCGCCAGTGCGTCAAAGTTCGCCGGTGCCACAAACATGCCGAATCCGTGGCGGATTTCCACCACGCCCAGGGCCTGGAGCACCTTGAGTGCCTCACGCAGCGTGTTCCGCCCGATACCCAGCACGCCCGCCAGTTCCGCCTCGGTGGGCAGCGCATCCCCGGCCTTCAGGTCCCGGTCGAGGATGAGCTCCATGATCTCCGCCTGCAGGGCACGCGAACGGTTTTGGGCACTGAACCGCGCCGGCGGCAGTGACGCGTCGGGCAGACTCATTGAGGTCCTCCTGGCAGGGATGGGATGGTGCGGAATCGGAATGGTATTGAGGTTATAGGATGTCCTACCTGTTGCAAAGGACTTCCAGTCGCTCCTTATCAACAAGGCTTGACGCGGTGTTGTGATGAACCTTACAGTTCACGAGACAACTTCGGACATCCTACGTCCGATAAGTGACTTCGGATGGTGAGGCAATAGATGAGCAACTCTTTTGAACCCGGCGGGCTGCTGAAAGACTCGAGCCGCCGCAATTTCCTCAAGCTTGCAGGCGTCATGGGTGCCGCCGCAGCCTTTGCCGGTTCCATTGCCGCCTGCAGCCCCGGCGGCAACCCGGCTCCTGCCGGCACCGGCGCCGCAGCGGAAGGCACCGGTTCCATCGAGGCTGGCATCTCCTACCAGCTGTCCACCGGCTTCGATCCGATGCTCTCCACCGGAGCCACCCCGCAGGCAGCCAACCTGCACATCTTCGAAGGCCTCACCGAGCTGCACCCGGCCACCCGCGAGTCCTACCTCGCCCTGGCCAAGGCCGAGCCGGTCAAGGTGGATGACACCACCTACGAGGTGCAGCTCCGCGACGGGGCCACGTTCCACAACGGCGATCCGGTCACCGCCGCCGACGTGGTGTTCTCCTTCCAGCGCGTGATGGACCCGGCCAACAAGTCCCTGTTCGCCGGCTTCATCCCCTTCATCGACTCGGTGTCCGCCAAGGATGAGTCCACCGTCCAGTTCAAGCTCAAGTACCCCTTCCCGGGCTTCAGCTCGCGTATCTCCGTCATCAAGGTGGTGCCCGAAGCCGTGGTGAAGGCCGATCCCGCCGGATTCGATCTGAAACCCGTCGGCTCGGGCCCCTACAGCCTGGTGTCAGCGGTCAAGGAAGACCGCATTGTCTTCAAGAAGTTCGACGGCTACAACGGCAAGTACCCGGCCCGCGTCGCCGACATGACCTGGCTGCTGCTGGCCGACCCGGCCGCCCGCGTGGCCGCCGTTCCGTCCCGCACCCAAGCCATCGAGGACGTCCCCTACCTGGACGTGGACCAGCTGGCCGCCAAGGTGGACGTGGAATCGGTGCAGTCCTTCGGCCTGCTGTTCCTGATGTTCAACTGTGTGTCCGACAAATTCGCCGACAAGCGCGTGCGGCAGGCCCTGCACTACGCCATCGACACCGATGCAGTGATCTCCAAGGCCCTGCTGGGCAATGCGACCGCCGCGTCGTCCTACTTCCAGGAGGGCCACCCTTCCTATTCCGAGGCCTCCACCTCCTACGGGTTCGACGCCGCCAAGGCCAAGTCACTGCTCGCCGAGGCCGGCATGGAGAACATGAGCATCACCCTCACCTCCACCGACACCGGCTGGGTCACCCGCGTGGTGCCGCTGATCAAGGAGTACTGGGACGCCATCGGGGTCACCACCACCCTGGAGATCCTGCAGTCCGCCGCCGTCTACGCACCGGAAAAGGTGGGCGGCAAGAACTTCGACGTCCTCTGCGCCCCCGGCGATCCCTCGGTCTTCGGCAACGACGGCGACATCCTGCTCAGCTGGTTCTACCGCGGCGCCACCTGGATGGAAGGCCGCGCCGGCTGGAACACCACCCCTGAATACGCCGCCGTGCAGCAAAAGCTGGACCAAGCCGTGCAGGTCAGCGAGGACGAGGCGAAGAAGATCCACGCCGAAGTGGTCAACATCGTGGCCGAGGAAGCCCCGCTGTACCCGCTGTTCCACCGCAAGCTGCCCACCGCATGGGACAGCAACGCGCTGGACGGCTTCCAGCCGCTACCCACCACCGGCGTGTCCTTCATCGGGGTAGGACGCAAGTAGCACCACCGCACATGGCGGGACGCCTCCCCCCGGGCGTCCCGCCGGCCTCCCCCTGTATTGGAGTTATGCAGTGACAATGTTTTTCCGCCTGCTGGGCCGCCGGCTGGCTGCCCTGCCGATCATGCTGCTGGGCGTGACCATCATGGTCTTCATCGTCCTCTCGGTAGTACCGGCTGACCGCGCCACCGCCGTCCTCGGCGAAAACGCCAGTGAAGAAGCCAAGGAGGCCTGGCGGGAGGAACGCGGGCTCAACGATTCCCTCGTGATCCAGTTCTTCCGCTACCTCGCCGGGGTGATCCGGCTGGACTTCGGCACCACCAACCCGCCCGAAGAATCCGTGGCCGCCAAGATCGCCACCGCCTTCCCGGTGACGCTGCAGCTAACCTTCCTGGGCATCCTGCTCGCCGTCGTCCTCGCCCTGACCCTCGGCGTGGCCGCGGCCCTGTACCGGGACCGCTGGCCGGACCAGGCCATCCGCATCTTCTCCATTGCGGCCATCGCCACCCCTTCCTTCTGGCTGGCCATCCTGCTGATCCAGTGGTTGGCCCTGCCCGAAGGCTCCATCTTCCCCACCGGCGGCCTGGCCTGGGCGGACCAGTACGGCTTTGTCGGCTGGCTCTACTCCATGGCCCTGCCGGCCCTGGCGCTGGGCATCCCCGTCTCCGCCTCGCTCATCCGCGTGGTGCGGACCTCCATGGTGGAGGAACTGGACCGGGACTACGTCCGCACGGCCATCGGCAACGGCGTGCCCTACCGCACCGTGGTGGCCCGCAACGTCCTGCGCAACGCGCTGGTCACCCCGGTCACCGTGCTGGGCCTGCGGGTGGGCTACCTGCTGGGCGGCGCCGTCGTCATCGAAAAAATCTTCAGCCTCAACGGCATGGGCGATCTCATTGTGGTGGGCCTGACGACGTCGGACACCAACCTCGTCCAGGGCGCCGTGCTCACCATCGCCGTCGCCTTTGTGCTGGTCAACATTGTGGTTGACCTGCTGTACCTGCTCATCAATCCTCGAATCCGGACGGTGTAACCCATGCGCAACGGACTTACCGAACGGCTCAGCAGCACCGGGGCCCGCTTTACCGCGCTGAGCATCAGCTCCAAGCTCGCCCTCGGGTTCCTGGCCTTCATTGTGCTGGTGGCAATCTTCGGGCCGCTCCTCGCCCCCTACGGCGAAAACGAATCCAGTGCCCCCGTCCTCGCCCCCAACGGCGACCACCTCTTCGGCACCGACGGCTCCAGCTACGACGTCTTTTCCCGGATGCTCTACGGAGCGCGGGTCTCCATCTCCATCGGCCTGGGCGCGGTCGCGCTGGCCCTGGTGCTGGGTTCCATCCTGGGCGCCATCGCCGCCACCTCCCGCAAGGCCGTGAGCGAAACCGTGATGCGGATCCTGGACATCATGATGGCCTTCCCCGGCATCGCGCTGGCCGCCGCCCTGCTGTTTGCGCTCCGTGAGCACTCGCTGAACCTGTTCGGTTCCACAGTGCCTGTGCTGATCCTGGCCATCGCCATTGTCTACACCCCGCAGCTGGCCCGCGTGGTCCGCGCCAACGTGCTGGCCCAGTACGGGGAGGACTACGTGCGCGCCGAACGCGTCATCGGCGCAGGCCGCACCTACATCCTCCTCAAGCACATTGCCCGCAACTGCGCGGCCCCGGTGCTGGTCTTCGCCACCGTCATGGTGGCGGACGCAATCATTCTGGAAGCCTCGCTGTCCTTCCTCGGCGCCGGCGTGCAGCAGCCCGCCGCATCCTGGGGCAACGTGATGGCGGACGGCCGCAACGTGGTCTTCAGCGGAGCCTGGTGGCCGACGACGTTCGGCGGCATCACCATCCTGCTCACCGTCCTGGCGCTGAACATCCTGGCCGAAGGCCTCACCGATGCCATGGTCAACCCGGGCACCCGGCGCAAAAAGAAGCGGGCCGCCGACGCCGTCGCAACCCCCGCCCAGCCGTCCGTGCTGGACCCGGCCGGCACCTCGCTGGCCGACTCCCCGCTCACCGCATCCGCAGATGCCGGAACGGACACCGACCTAGCCGCCGGCACCGCCGCGTCCGGCACTGCAGTGCCCGGCTCCCTGCGCTCGGACGCCGGCTCCCGCGTCACCAAGGCAGGGTCACTGGAGGCCCTGGCAGCGGAACTCGAGCACCTGGCCGCCGCGGAGGCCCGCCGCTCGGACCGGCTGCCCCCGGTCAGCGCCGACGCCCCGGTGATCCTGGAGGTGCGGGACCTCTCCATCCACTTCCCGGAACGCTACGGCGACACCGCCATTGTGGACCGGGTCAGCTTCACCGTCCGCGAAGGCGAAACCATGGGCCTGGTGGGTGAATCCGGCTGCGGCAAATCCATCACCTCGCTGGCCATCATGGGCCTGCTGCCGGCCACCGCCCGGCTCACCGGTTCCATCAGGTACCGCGGCAAGGAGCTGCTCACCAACAGCCCCAAGGAGCGCGACCGGCTGTACAAGGGCCTGCGCGGAGAGCAGATCGCCATGGTCTACCAGGACGCGCTCAGCTCGCTGAACCCGTCCATGCTGATCAAGGACCAGATGCTCCAGCTGACCCGCCGCGGCGGCCGGAAGAGCCCGCGGGAACTGCTGGAAATGGTGAAGCTGGATCCCGATCGCACGCTCAAGAGCTATCCGCACGAGCTCTCCGGCGGCCAGCGCCAGCGCGTGCTGATTGCCATGGCCCTGTCCCGCTCGCCCAAGATCGTGGTGGCGGACGAACCGACCACCGCCCTGGACGTCACCGTGCAGAAGCAGGTAGTGGACCTGCTCAACGAACTGCGCGAGCAGCTGGGCTTCGCCATGGTCTTTGTCAGCCACGATCTGGCCCTCGTCGCGTCCCTGGCCCACAAAGTCACCGTGATGTACGCCGGACAGGTGGTTGAATCCGCGGACGTCCCCGAGCTGCTCGGCGATCCGCGGCACGAATACACCCGCGGACTGCTGGGCGCGGTGCTCTCCATCGAAGCCGGCGCGGACCGGCTGCACCAGATCCAGGGCACCGTCCCCTCCCCGAAGGACTTCGCCGCCGGGGACAGGTTTGCCGAACGTTCACTGCGGCCGGACGCCGATCCGAACCAGGTATTGCAGTTTGTCCGCGTAGGCACCACGGACCACTTCTGGGCCAGTCACGAAACCGGCGACGCCCCGCATCCCCCGGCGGCCCTGGTGGAATCCGGCACGACAGCAAGGCAGGACTCATGAGCAGCACCGCGCAGCACGCAGACACCGCACCCGTCCTGGAACTGAAGGAGGTAAAGGTCCACCACCGGGCCCGCACCGGTTCACTCTTCCGCCCGAACATCGTCAAGGCGGTGGACGGCGTGGACTTCACCGTCCGCCGCGGCGAAACCGTAGGCATTGTGGGCGAGTCCGGCTGCGGCAAATCCACCCTCGCCTCCGTTCTTGTGGGACTGCAGGAGCCGACGTCGGGCTCTGTCCTGTTCCACGGCAAGAAGGTAAGCACCCGGGCGTCGTCGTCGAAGAAAACCTTCGGCCGCGACGTCGGGGTGGTGTTCCAGGACCCGGCCACCGCCCTGAACCCGCGGATGACCATCCACGACATCCTCACCGATCCGCTGCAGGTGCACGGCATCGGCAACCAGCAGACCCGGGACGCCAAGGTGAAGGAACTGCTGGCCCTTGTGGGCCTGCCCCAGTCCGCCGCCGAGGTCACCCCGCATCAAGTCTCCGGCGGCCAGCGCCAGCGCGTGGCCATTGCCCGGGCGCTGTGCCTGGACCCGTCGGTGATCGTGGCCGACGAGCCGACGTCGGCCCTGGACGTTTCGGTGCGGGCACAGGTGCTGAACCTGCTCTCGGACCTGAAAAAGGACCTGAACCTGGGCATGGTCTTCATTTCGCATGACATCCAGACCGTCCGCTACGTCTCGGACCGGATCTGCGTGATGTATTTCGGCCGGATCGTCGAGGAAGGTCCCGCCCGCCAAGTTTTCGATGCGCCGGCCAATGACTACACCAAGTCCCTGCTCGGCGCCGCGCCCAGCCTGCTCCACATGTAATCCCGTAGTTTTTGCCCGTTTACCCGCACCACCAAGCACTGGAGAAGTTTTTGTCACACGCACCACAGCCCCGCTTCCACGGCGTTATCCCGCCGGTTGTCACGCCCCGCACCGCTGACGGCGCCATTGACACCGCCTCGCTGGAGAAGCTGACCAAGTACCTGCTCGACGGCGGCGTCACCGGCCTGTTCGTGCTGGGTTCCTCCGGCGAGGTCCCGTACCTGACCAACAGCGAGCGCGACACCGTGATGCGCACCATCGCCGGGGTCAACGCCGGCGCGGTGCCCCTGATCGCCGGTGCCAGCGAGCAGACCACACCCCGCGTGATCGAGGAGGGCCGGCGGCTGATCGGCCTGGGCGCGGACGCGATTGTCGCTACCTCGCAGTTCTACGCCATCTCCGACATGGCCGAGACTGAAACCCACTTCCGTGCCCTGCACGCCGCCTTCGACGTGCCGCTGTTCGCCTACGACGTGCCGGTCCGCACCCACTTCAAGCTGCCGCTGCCCCTGCTGGTGGCCCTGGCGCAGGACGGTGTCCTGGCCGGTGTGAAGGATTCCTCCGGCGACGACGTGTCCTTCCGCCAGCTGCTGCTGGCCACCCGCGGGATCCCTGACTTTGCGGTCTTCACCGGTCACGAGGTAGTGGTCGACGGCGCCCTGCTGGGCGGCGCGCACGGCGTGGTTCCGGGCCTGGGCAACGTGGACCCGGCTGGCTACGCAGCCCTGTACGCCGCGGCGCAGGCCGGCGACTACGCCGAGGCTGCCCGCCTCCAGGACCGGCTGGCGGACCTGTTCACCATTGTCTACACCCCCACTCCCGGCCGGGTCTCCCCCGGCGCCGGCGGCCTGGGTGCCTTCAAGACCGCCCTGATGCTGCTTGGCGTCATTGACACCAATGTGATGTCCGCGCCCATGACGGCGCTCAACGAGGCCGAAACCGCGGCCATCCGCGTGATCCTCGAACGTAACGGGCTGCTCTGATCTCCATGCGCCACGTGATCGGGCTTGATTTGGGCGGCACCAAGACCGCGGGCGGGATTGTCGACGCCGAGGGGACCGTGGTGTTCTCCTTCGCCGTGCCCACGCCGTCACAGGCCGGTGCCGACGAGGTACTGGAAACCGCCGCCCGGCTCACCCGCTCCCTGCTGGACGAGGCCGGCCGGCGCGGCCTGGCCGTGGAGGCCTTGGGCATCGGCGCGGCCGGGGTCATCGATTCCGGCCGCGGGATGGTCACCTCTGCCACGGACGCGATCCTCGGCTGGGCGGGCACCGAACTTACCGCCGAACTCACCGCCCGCACCGGGCTGCCCGCGGCGGCGCTCAACGACGTCCATGCCCACGCGCTTGGCGAAAGCTGGCTTGGTGCCGGCGCCGGTGTGCCCAGCGTCCTGTTCATCGGGATGGGCACGGGCGTGGGCGGCAGCTATGTTCTGGACGGCCGGCCCGTCGAAGGGGCCACCTTCACCGCCGGGCATGTGGGGCACTTCGCCTCCCCGTTCGCCTACGATGCCGGCGAACCGCTGGACTGCAGTTGCGGCGGCGCCGGGCATGTGGAAGCCGTGGCATCCGGGCCGGGAATCTTTGCGCTCTACACCCGGCTCGGCGGCACCGGCGCACTCGACACCCGTGAGGTGTACCGGCTGGCGGCCGACGGCGACCCGGCCGCGTCCGAAGCCATCCGCCGCGGCGCCGCCGCCGCCGGGTCGGCAATCGGCGGGCTGGCCAACATCCTGGATCCCGCCGTCGTGGTGCTGGGCGGCGGTCTGGCGTTCGCCGGTCCGCTCTGGTGGGACGCCATGGAGGATACGGCCCGCCGCGAACTGCTGCGCCCGCTGGCCGGACTGCCCATTGTTCCCGCACAGCTGGGCGAAACCGCCGCCATCCGCGGCGCAGCCCGGCGGGCATTTTCTATCGAAGGATCCCATGTTTAATCTCGACGCCCTGCGTTCCTGCCTGATCGTTTCCTGCCAGGCCTATCCCGGCGAGCCGATGCGCGATCCGCGTACCACCGCACAGGTGGCGCAGTCCGCCGTCATCGGCGGCGCGGCAGCGGTGCGGGTGCAGGGCATCGGCGACATCCAGGCGGTGCGTTCGGCCGTGGAGGTGCCGGTGATCGGGCTCTGGAAGGACGGGCACGACGGCGTATTCATCACCCCTACGCTGCATCACGCCCTGGCCTGCGCGAACGCCGGGGCGCACATCGTGGCCCTGGACGGCACCCGGCGGCCCCGCCCGGATGGGCTGTCACTGGCCGAAACCGTCGCAGGGGTGCACCGGCAGTCCCCGGCACTGGTGATGGCCGACTGCGGGTCCGCTGCCGACGCCGTTGCTGCGGCGGAGGCCGGTGCGGACATCATCGGCACCACCCTCGCCGGGTACACCGGCGAACGGCCGAAAACCGACGGACCCGATCTGAAGCTGCTGCAGGAGCTGGCCATGCTGGACCTGGGCGGCCGTCCCGTCATTGCGGAAGGCCGGATCCACACCCCGGCGCAGGGCCGTGCCGCACTGGACGCTGGTGCGTTCGCCGTCGTCGTTGGCACCGCCATTACCCACCCGGCCACCATCACCGGCTGGTTCGCGGACGCGCTGACCTCATGAAGCCTTTCCTGGCCCGGGTGGACCCGGAGCTGCTTTCGAGGTTGGAGTATTCCCTGATGCATCCTCCGCCCACGTCGCTGGCGGAGCTAACCGCCTTCCGTGAAAACGCGGCTGCTCCGGCAGATGCCGCCCTTCCGGCCGGCGTCTCGGTCCGCGACTGGAACGCGGCCGGACTGACGTTGAGGGTGTTTACCCCGCCGGGGCAGGGACCGCATCCGGCCATTTACTGGTTGCACGGCGGCGGGATGATTGCCGGCAGCGTGGCACTGGACACCCCGTACTGCGCCGATCTCTGCGCACGGACCGCCGCCGTGGTGGTGGCCGTGGAGTACCGGCTGGCTCCCGAACATCCCTTCCCCGCGGCGCTTGAGGACGCGGCCGCAGGGCTGGCATGGCTCTTTGCCTCGACAGGAGCGCTGTCCGTGGATCCGGTGCGGGTGGCCGTGGCCGGGTCCAGCGCCGGCGGCGGCCTGGCCGCGGCGCTGGCCTTGCGCAACCGCGACGACAGCGGGCCTGGCCTGGCGTTCGCCTACCTGATGTACCCGATGCTGGATGCCTCGCATACCTCCGCCTCTGCCCGGGAATTCAGCGATATCCCCACCTGGAACCGGACCCACAGCGAATTCGCGTGGAACTGTTATCTGGGCGCGGCTGCGGCGGATTCCCCGTATGCCGTCCCTGCACTGGCCGCGGATCTGGCCGGCCTGCCGCCCACCCTGATCCAGACGGGCGAGCTGGACCTGTTCCGCGATGAGGACATCGCCTTTGCCTCCCGGCTGATGCAGTCCGGGGTACCCACTGAGCTGCACGTGTACCCCGGCGCCTATCACGGCTTCGAACTGAACTGCCCGGAGTCCGCCGTTGGAAGCCAGAGCCTGCGGGACCGGAACCGCGCCCTGCTGCGCGCACTGCACGGCCTGTCCGCCGCTTCGCCGGGACCCACTGTTTTCTCCACACCCATCCCCACGGAAGGTTCCCTGATATGAGGCTCGAAGGCTGGCAGATTGTGGTGGTTGTCGTTCTGGCAATCATCCTGTTCGGTGCACCCAAACTCCCCGGGCTGGCCCGCAGCCTGGGCCAGTCCCTGCGCATCTTCAAGTCCGAGGTGAAGCAGCTCCGGGAGGAGGACAGCGTTCCCGGCACCCCGGCCGACCCCCTCGCGGCCGCTGCCGGACCGGAGGGCACTGCTCACATGAAAAGCCCTGTGCACACGGAAAGCCCTGTGCACACGGAAAGCCCTGCGCACCCGAAATAGCGCCGGACCGACCTTCCAATCACCCTGTGCCCGGTGCACCGGTTTGGGGCACACTGGGCGGGTGAGTTCAATCCCGTGGGTGCTGCACGTTGACCTCGACCAGTTCATCGCGGCGGTCGAGGTGCTCCGGCGCCCCGAACTGGCCGGCCGGCCGGTCATCGTCGGCGGGCGGGGCGATCCCGCTGAACGCGCCGTCGTCTCCACCGCTTCCTACGAGGCGCGGGAATTCGGGGTGCGATCAGGCATGCCGCTGCGGCTTGCGGCCCGGAAGGTGCCCGACGCCGTCATCCTGCCGGTGGATGCCGAGACATATCTGGCGGCGTCCGACGTCGTGATGGCCACCCTGCGCGCCCAGCCCGGCGCCGTAGTGCAGGTCCTGGGGTGGGATGAAGCCTTTGTGGGGGTAACCACCGCGGATCCGGAGGCCTACGCCCGGAATCTTCAGGCAGCAGTCCTGGAACAGACGCAGCTGCACTGCAGTGTCGGCATTGGGGACACCCTGGTGCGGGCGAAGAACGCCACCGATCTTGGCAAACCGGCCGGCGTCTTCCGCCTCACCGCGGAAAACTGGCTGGAGGTCATGGGCGGACGCCCCACGAAGGAGCTCTGGGGCATCGGCGCGAAAATCTCCGCCCGGCTGGCAAAACTGGGCATCGGCACGGTCGCCGAGCTGGCCGCCGCCGATCCGCAGTCACTGGTGCCGGCGTTCGGCCCGAGGATGGGCCCCTGGTACGCGGAGCTGGGCCGCGGGGACGGTGCCGGCACCGTTGACGACACCCCGTGGGTAGCCCGCGGGCACAGCCGCGAAACCACCTTCCAGCAGGACCTGACCGAGGCGGCACAGGTGGAGGAGGCCGTACGCGAACTGGCCGCCAATGTACTGACAGACGTTGACGCCGAAGGCCGGCCGGTGATCGGCCTGACCCTGAAGGTCCGCTACGCACCGTTCACCACCAAGACGCACGCGAGGAAAATCCCCGAAACCAGTGACGGGAGCGAAGTCCTGAACCGGGCGCTCGACCTCGCCCGTGCCATCGAGCCCGGCCGCCCGATCCGGCTGCTGGGCCTGCGGGCCGAGATGGCCATGCCGGAGGAGGCGCGGAAGGGGCATACGCCCACCCGCGGCGGCTGGTGAGACGCTGGTGAAACGCAATGGACGGGTGTGCAACTGGTTACTAAACGAACCATCATGTTGAACGGGTACCCTAACGGTATTAGTCTTCTATGACCCGAGAACGGGTGAATGTCAAGGGTGCCCTGGAAAAGGCGTATCCAGAACGAAAGGTGTAGCCATGTCCGGCCGGAATCTTCACGTCGCCCGACGGGGCGGCGTTGTGGTGGGACATCTGCTTGTCTACATCCTTATCTGGCTGGGCCTCACCCTCCTCATCGCTGCCATCGGCATCCGGATGTTCTGGGGCGAGATCACAGTGGGGCAGATGCTCCTCAACCTCGTCTCGGTGGAAACCGACGGCGGAGGCGGTTCCATTGTCTGGATGGGCATTCTGGGGATAGGCGTCCTGCCCGTGCTCATCACCCTGGCGGTCGCCTACTGGCAGCACACCCGGCGCCGCAAGCACCGCGCGCGGGGCCAGCACCTGACATCCCCCCGCTCCCGGTGGGTCATGCGCAGCATCTCCACGGTCCTGGTGGGCGCGGTGGTCGTCGGCGGCACCACGGCTTTCGCCACCACGGTGGGGGTCGGCGACTACATCAAGGCCGCCAACTCCCCCTACGACATCCAGGACTACTACGCGAAGCCCAACGTCACCGGCGCGGAAAACAAACGCAACCTGGTGACCATCTACCTCGAATCCGGCGAGGCCACCCTCGCCGATGACCAGCTCTTCGAGAAGGACGCCTTCGTTCCCCTCAAGGAAGCCACCCCGGCCGAAGAGGGCTGGCAGAGCGTGGAAAACCTGCAGCAGTACAACGGCGGGGGCTGGACCATGGCCGGCATTGTCTCCACGCAGTGCGGCATTCCGCTGAAGGGTTCGGGCCTCGGCGGCGGCAGCGCCACCAACGAACTCGGCGAAGACGTTGACACCTACCTGGGCGGCACCACCTGCCTGGGCGATGTCCTGAAGGAGAACGGCTACACCAGCGTCTTCCTGGGCGGCGCCAACTCCTCGTTCGCCGCGAAGGAAACGTTCCTGTCCAGCCACGGCTACTCCGAGGTGCTGGGGCTCGACGAGTGGCGCGCTTCCGGTGAACCCGAAGAGAACTTCCGCAAGGACTGGGGCCTGAGCGACGAGCGGCTGATGGCCCACGCCAAGGAGCAGGTGGACGAGCTGCACGCCCAGGCGGAAAGCACCGGACAGCCCTTCAACCTCTCCGTGCTGACCCTGGACACCCACGAGCCGGTGCACGTGTACGACTACTGCGACGTGGACACGGAAAGCGCCGTCACCTCCGTGTTCGCCTGCTCGCTCACGCAGGTAGCCGGCTTTGTGGAGTACATGGAGGCCCAGGGGTACCTCGAGGACACCGCCGTGGTAATCATGGGCGATCACCTCAAGCACATGAGCGCCGGTGACGCCTTCCATGAACAGCTCGATCACCACCCCAACCGCACCATCTACAACCGGATCTGGATTCCGGGCGGAACCGGCACGCCGCGCTCCGGCGTCGACCAGCTGAACATGTACCCGACGCTGCTCGAAGCCGCCGGGCTGAGCCTGAAGGACAATTCCGCCGGACTGGGCGTTTCCGCCTTTGCCCCGTCCGCACCGGAAGACTCGGCGCAGGCCCTGGAACCGGAGGCGTATTCGCTGCTGCTGGATTCATTGTCCCCGCGCTTCTACGAAGTTGCCTGGGCCGGCGAGGACCCCGTCCGCTAGCGTTCCCCCTTCCTGCCCTCACCGCGCCGGGAGGCTACCGTTCGACGGCGTGAAACGATAACCGATATGAGCGCAGCCCCCGCCCCGCAGCCGGACACGGCCCCCGCCGCCGTCGACGGTGCCGTGGAAACAGGGTCTACTGTCCATGCCGGTGCCGTGATGGCTGCCGGCACGGTAACTTCCCGGATCCTCGGCCTTATCCGGACGGCGCTGCTCGCCGCTGCCATCGGCACGGCGGGCGGGGTTTCGGATCCGTTCAACTCCGCGAACAGCCTGCCCAACTTCATTTACCTGATGGTTGCCGGCGGTGTCTTCAACGCCGTCCTGGTTCCCCAGATCATCAGGGCCAGCCGGCAGCCGGACCGCGGAGCGGACTACGTCAGCAGGCTGCTGACCCTCGCTGCCACCGTGCTGCTGGTCCTCACCGTCCTGGCGACGCTCGCCGCGCCGCTCATCGTTGATCTGACCACCGGTTTCACCAATGAACGCCTGCAACTGGCCACCCTGTTTGCCTACTGGTGCCTGCCGCAGATCTTCTTCTACGGGATGTATGCGGTGGTGGGACAGATCCTGAATGCCAACTGCTCGTTCGGTCCCTACATGTGGGCACCCGTGGTGAACAACGTTGTCTCCATCGTGTTTCTGACGGTGTTCCTGGTGGTGATGGGCGGTGAACGGGCGCAGGAGCACACGCCCGAGACCTGGACTTCCCCGCAGACCCTCCTGGTGGCAGGCGGGATGACCCTCGGCGTGGCTGTGCAGGCCCTGGTCCTGCTCGTTCCGCTCAAACGGCTGAAGCTGGGCCTGAAACCAAGATTCGGGCTGCGCGGGACCGGGCTCGGCCGGACCGGCAGGCTGGCCTCCGTCACCATCATCACGATGCTGGTGGGCAACGGCCTGTACTTCGTGAACCTGCGCATCGCCACCATCGCCTCCGACGCGCGGAAAGGCCTGCTGGCACAGGATCCCCCGGTTCAGATTGCCGGCTCCAGCAACCTGGACACCGGCGTCCTGATGTACCAGCTTCCGCACGCGGTCATAGCCCTGTCCCTGGCCACCATCATGTTCAACCAGCTCTCCGCCGCGTCCGCGAACGGGGATCTGGCCGCGGTGCGGGCGGTGCTCTCCCGCGGCCTGCGGTTCACCGGCGTCGCCACGGTCTTCGGCGCAGCCGCCCTGCTGGCGCTGGCCGCCCCGCTCGGCATGCTCTTCAGCGAATCCCCCGAGGTAGCCACCCTCAACGGCACCATCATTGCCATCCTCGCCGTGGGTGCGCCGTTCCTGAGCATCAACTTCTTCCTCACCCGGGTCTTTTATGCCGCCGAAGACGTCCGGACACCGCTGAAGATCCAGCTGATCCTGTCCGCTGTGGGGGTGGCCCTTGCCCTGACGGCAGGCATGCTGGACCCGCGCTACATCGTGCCGACCCTCGCGGCCGCCTACTCCGTAGGCAACGTGATTGCTGTCGTCGTCAGCCACCTCTTCCTCACCCGCGCCATCGGACCCTACGGGGCCGGACATGTTTTCGACGTTCACGTCCGGCTTGCCCTCGCCGGACTGACGGCAGCCGCTGCCGGCGCCGCCCTGTGCCAGATGTTCGGCGCCAACGATGTCTCCGGCTATTTCTGGCAGTCCAAGTTCAACTCCGTGGTGGTGCTGGCGCTGGGCGGCGTGCTGATGCTGGCCGTCTACCTGGGCATGCTGCGGCTGCTGCGGGTCAGCGAGCTCCGGCAGCTGGCGGGGCTGGTCCGCGAGCGCTTCAGCCGCTAACCAGCCGCACAACGCACGCAGCTGGCCGGCCGGCCACGCGGGCTGGCAGGCCAGCTGCAGGCGGACGGCGGGGTGCCGCACAACGGCGGCCCGGCCGAAGCCGGACCGCCGCAGTTCAAGCTGGCGCAGCTACCCCTTGAATGACCGGCTGAGTCCGCCCAGGAAGTCCCGGAAGTAGGAGCCGGTGACCTGGGCCTGCGCGTTCATGTCATAGGCGTGGTAGGCGCCGGGATAAACGTGCAGTTCGGTGGGCACACCGGCCGAGATCAGCCGGCGGGCATAGTCGATGTCCTCTTCCAGGAACAGATCGAGGGCGCCGACGCTGATAAACGTTGCCGGCAGCCCCTCCACGCTCTCGACCCGGGCAGCGGCTGTATAGGGCGATACGCCTTCGATTCCCGGCTCGTGGCCAAGGATCGAAGCCCAACCGAACCGGTTGTCCCCCGGGGTCCAGAGAAACTCGCCGGCGTAGGGGTGCGGGTCCCGGGTGCTGGCCGTGCGGTCATCCAGCATCGGGTAGATGAGCAGCTGGTAGGCGATGGGAAATTCTCCGCGGTCCCGGGCCAGGATCGCCAGACAGGCTGCGAGTCCGCCGCCGGCGCTGGCACCGCCCACGGCGATGCGTGCCGTGTCGATGCCCAGCTCGTCGGCGTTGCCGTGGAGCCATCGGAGTGCTGCGTAGCAGTCCTCCACCAACCCGGGCGCCTTGGTCTCGGGCGCCAGCCGGTAGTCCACCGAGGCTATGGAAGCGCCGGTCTCGGTGACAATCCGGCGGCAGAGAATCTCATCGGCGTCGGCCGATCCTAGGACATACCCGCCGCCGTGGATCCACACCATGGCCGCGGACGGCGTCGTCGTTTTGTTCCTGGGTTCGTAGTAGAGGACCCGGACATCGGGGTCGCCTTCGGCGCCTGGGACGAAGTGCTCCGTTGTCGTCACCTCGGGGAAGAGCTCAGCGGGGTCCGGGGCGCCCTCCACGGGGGCGCCCATCATCTCGCGGACGCTCGGAAGCGTCTCGGCCGAGAGGTTAAGGACCGGAAAAACGTCGAGCAGCTCGACAATTTCGGGATCGATGAGGTGCCGGGAACTGATTGAAGCGGGTTTCAGGGTCATGGTGTCCTTCGTTCTGTAGGGAGGTGCAAATGATCAGGATTCGGCAGGCACCGGGGCCTGGGAAGCTGCCTGCCGGGAGGAATGTACGTCCTTGGATGTTGTGAGGCTGAAGCCCCGGTAACCATCCGCCGCAACCTGGTCACACAGCTGCCGGTAGGCGCCGACCCCGCCGATGTAGGGCATAAAGACCCGGGGCTTACCGGGGATGTTGGCACCCATGTACCAGGACGCTGCGCGGGGATGAAGGGTCATATTGGCCACCTCGTTGACGTGGTCCCCCCAGTTCTCCTCCGCCGTCGGATCCGCGTCGGTCCTGGTGACGCCGTGTTCCCGGGCGTACGCGATGTGGTCGGTAATCCAGTCCACGTGCTGTTCGATCGAGACCATCATGTTGCTCAGCACCGACGGGCTGCCCGGGGCAGTGATCATAAAGAGGTTGGGGAACCCCGCGCTGGCGATGCCCAGATAGGTGCGGGGCCCGGCTACCCATTTCTCCCGCAGGGCCACCCCGTCCAACCCTCGGATGTCGATGGCGTTCAGCGGGCCTGTCATCGCGTCGAAACCGGTGGCGTAGACAATGTCGTCCACTTCGTAGAGTTCCCCTGCCACCACCACGCCACGCTCGGTGATCCGCTCAATCGGCGTCTCGCGGACACTCACGAGGGTGACGTTGTCGCGGTTATAGGTCGCGTAGTAGTCGGTGTCCACACAGATCCGCTTCGTCCCGATCGGATGGTCCCGCGGCACCAGGAGGTCGGCGATCTCCGGGCGCTCAACAATCTCGCGGATCCGTTCACGCACAAACTCCGCCACTACCTCGTTGGCTTCGGCATTCACCCCCGTATCGACGAATGCGGACAGGAATCCCGCACCCCCGTATTCCCAGCGCTCGTTCATTTCCCGGGTGCGAACGTCCTCCGGCAGCTCAAGCGCGCTGCCGATGGGGGCCGGGGGGTTCGTTCCGGTAGGAGAGATCCGTGCCGCCTGCCGCAGCTGGGCATAGTTTTCCTTGGTCTGCTCGATCTCCGCAGCGCTCAACGGTCCGTTCACCGCCGGCACCGAGAAGTTCGGTGTCCGCTGGAATACCGTGACATGGGCCGCCTGGGCGGCAATGACCGGAATGGACTGGATCCCCGAGGATCCGGTGCCGATCACCGCCACCCGGCGGCCGGTGAAGTCAACCTCCTCATGGGGCCACCGGCCGGTGTGGTAGGTGGGCCCGCGAAAAGTTTCCATGCCCTCAAAGTCCGGCACGCGGGAGGCGGAGAGGCAGCCGACGGCGGTAATCAGGTACTGCGCGGTGGTGACGAGCCCGTCATCCGTGTGCACCGTCCAGCGATCCCGGGCTTCGTCATATTCTGCGGTGTCGATGGAGGTGGAGAAAGCGATGTCGGGGCGAAGCCCGAAGCGGTCCGCCACGTGGTTTGCGTACCGCAGAATCTCCGGCTGGGTGGGGTAACGCTCGGTCCACTGCCATTCCTGCTGCAGCTCCGGCGAGAAGGAATAGGAGTAGAACAGCGATTCAACGTCGCACCGTGCTCCCGGATACCGGTTCCAGTACCAGGTTCCGCCAACTCCTTCGCCCCGTTCAAAGACCCGTACCCTCAGCCCCAGGTCATCCCGAAGCCGTTTCAACATGTACATGCCTGCGAACCCTGCGCCGACAATCACGGCGTCATAATCGGTTGCCTGCCCGTCCGATTCAGTCATCGGGACACTCCGTCCTTTTCCGGCGTCATTGCCGGCCCAGGCTTTCTGGTGCCCATCAGTCTCTATCGAACCCGGGGCGCACGTCTTCGGCCAAGTGGCTCAACAAACGCTCCGGGGCACGCCATCTGGCGGTTTGAGGAGTCCGCCGGCCTTAGGTGCTGAAGGTCTCCAGGTCAGCGGAGTCGCGGACGCGGCGCAGACACAAAGCGATGAAGAGCCGGGTCCGCCCGTAAGGTTCGGTGATGGTGAAGCCCAGGGCCTGCTCGGCGCGTTCAACCCGATAGGCGACCGAGTTGTGGTGCAGGTAGACCGAACGGGCCGCCTGCCGGACGGAATCCGTGGCAGCGACCGCCTCCAGGATCCTCAGCATGTCCGGCCCGTGGGCCTCCCACAACTTGTCCAGGACGTGGACGTCTTCAACCGAGTCAATCTGCTCCCGGGTCAGGCACCTCGGCAGTAAGGCATACCCACCCAGCATCTCGGTCTCCACAAGCACTGCCTCGCTCGTCGAATACGGGGCACTGTCATGGGTTGCCGGCAGGGCATAGCGCAGTCCCAGAAGTGCCTGCGTGTGAGCTGCCGGCAGGTCCAGGACATGGACATCGCGTGAGAACGCCGCCCGGACGCCTATGGGTACGGCCAGACCCGGCAACATCTCCGCTGCGCCGGCAGCGGCAAGAATCAGCGCTTTCCCGTCATCGTAGGCGCACAACACCGAGGCGGTTCCTCCAATCCGGGCGGCCAGGTCCTTCACTCCCTCGGCAGGCCCCCGGATACCGATGACGGTCAGCAGTCCATCCTCGGATATTCCGAGTTCCCTGGCCGCATTGAGCCGGATGTCAGGGCGGCGGCTTGGGTCAAAGACCACCTCCGCTGCCGGAAGGGCCACCCGGACCGGCTGGCGTAGTGCTGCCTTGACGGTTACCCCCAGCCGCCGCAGGAGCAGGTCTTCCTGCCCGCAAGGTTCCCCCTCCAGCCACACCCGCAGACCGTCCGGGAGCTGACGGGCACCGGCAGGAACGGGTCCCTCTTCCCTCCGAACCACGCCGTCCGGGCCGGCCGTGAGCCTCATCCCGTCCGGTGTGCACAGCCCGACGCCCCGCCCCAGTATGAGGGCCACGCGTTCCAGGACCGCTGGCAGATCAGCTTCCCGTTCCATGAGGTCGTCAAAGGCATCCCAGACATGACTGCGGAAGGGAACCCTGGCACTTCGGCGTGCCCGGGTCTCCCCGCGCGGGCTGCCCGGGCCGGTCAACATAGCTGTCAGGCTAACGGGTCATGAGACTTTCCGCGACGGGTGAAAACGATTTATGTCCGGGGGAATAGATTGCCGGCCGCTCCACTTGTACCGCCCATGAAATCAATCGTGTACTCCGCCACCGGTCCCTCGTCCGTCCTGTCACTCGCGGAGCGCGACGTCGCCGCGCCCGGTCCGGGTGAAGTGCGGGTCCGCGTCGCCATCTCCGGCGTGAATCCCACCGATTGGAAGGCCCGCGCCGCAGGGGAACCGCCCTTCCCCGAGGTGGTGCCGAACCAGGACGGCGCCGGCACCGTGGACGCCGTCGGCGACGGGGTCATGGAGCTGCAGCCCGGTGACCGGGTGTGGATCTACCTCGCGGCGCACGGCCGGCCCACCGGCACCGCGCAGGAATTCACCGTCCTCCCCGCGGACCGCGCGGTGAAACTGCCCGAAGGCATCGGGTTCGACGTCGCCGCCAGCCTCGGCGTACCCGCGATGACGGCGCACCGCGCGCTGACCGTCCATGAAAACGGTCCCGCCCGGCTCTCCCCCGGCGCCCTCGCCGGACGCACGGTCCTGGTCCAGGGCGGTGCCGGCGCCGTCGGGCACGCGGCAATTCAGCTGGCTGTCTGGGCGGGTGCCACGGTGATCGCCTCGGTGAGCAGCGACGCGAAGGCCGAACTGGCCACCGCCGCCGGAGCCCACCACATTGTCCGCTACCCCGATGACGCAGAAGCGGACCGGATCCGCGAAATCGCCCCGGACGGCGTGGACTCCATTGTGGAGGTGTCCCCCGCGCAGAACGCGGCCCTCGATGTGGAGGTGATCGCCAACCACGGCAGCATCGCCTACTACGCGAACAACAACGGCGAGGAGTTCACCGCTCCCATCGTGGCCAGCTTCGCCAAGAACGTCCGCTGGCAGGGTGTGCTCATCTACACCGTTGGCGAGCCGGCCCAGCACGCTGCAGCCGAGGACATCACCGCTGCGCTGCGCGACGGCGCCCTGCCGGTGGGTGCGGCCGCCGGCCTGCCGCTGACCTGGTTCCCGCTGGAGGATACTGCGGCGGCGCACGACGCCGTCGAGAACGGCACCACCGGCAAGATCCTGATCCGCGTGGCGGAGGAAAGCGCCTAGTCAAGGTGTCACCCCTCCGCGGGCATACCTGACAGGGGTTACGCTCGGCGGCGCCCGGGTGCAGGATGGGTGCTACCCAACCGGGGCAGTCTGCATACGCCTCGGCCCCTAGTGAGGAAAGGCAGAATCCCATGGCAGATCTGGGCGGAATGGCGGACAAGGCAAAGGACGCGGCCAAGGATCACCCGGAGCAGGTGGACCAGGCCAAGGAGAAGGCCAAAGACGCCATGAATGGCAACAAGGACGACGAGCAGAAGTAGCAGCCGTTCGCGCACCAATCTTCACAGCGAAGCCGGGCAGCCCCCAGGGCGGCCCGGCTTTCTGCTGCCCGGCAGCTCTGCACGTGGCATAGCACTCGGACTCAAGAGGCAAGGCATGACAAAGGGGATACGGATGACGATCAGTACTTCACGGGGATCGATAGTCAGTGACCTGCTCTCCTACGGTGAAGAGGCGGCTGCGGACTGGGCGTGGGAGGCGCCGTCGGAGACGCTGGAAGAGATCCTGACCGTGGCGGGGTGGTTGCTCTACTACGGCCCCGCCATGCCCAGCGGCGCGAGCATGCTGATCAGCAAGGCGGGGGCCCTGGCCGGTGTCTACGTTCATGAGTCCGGCCCGCGGGAGCTGGTGCGCAAGCGACGGGACCGAAAGGCTTCGGCGTCCTCGCCGCTGCTGCGCACTGCCCGTGCCCAGGAGCGCTTTACCGGCCATCCCGGCTATGACGCCGTCGGTATGGATGCCCGCGCCTATTGGGGCCGGCAGGGCGCAACTACTCCCTAAACCCGCCGTCCCACCGGCCGCAGGAACCAAACCCGGAGGGAACGCCGGCGGGCTTGCCTCCGCTCAACCGTCCAGCTGAAGTGCCGCCGAGACAGCCGATACGCGCAGGAAATCGAGTTTTCCTGCCGCCTCGGATCCGGCCGCCGCGGTGTAGGCAACAATGTGCAGGTCCGTGCCGGGCACGGTGAAAATGTCGCAGTCCAGCTCCACATCCCCGACGACGGCGTTCTGCACCACTTTCCTTTCGGACTGGTGCTCGCTGACGGTTCCGCTGTCCCACAGTGCACGGAACCGTTGACTGGATGCAGTCAGTTCAGCAATCAGTTCCTGCACCCTGCGGTCATGTGGGTACCGTCCGCGGGCACGGCGCAGGTCCGACACCAGGGAGGCTTCAAAAATCTCCAGGCTGCCCTCCGGACAGATGATCCGGATTCCGCTGCTGCCCAGCGTTCTCCCGGCAAAGTGCGAGCGCAGGAGATTGGGACGGCCCTTGTCTGCCGGGGTGGGCTCCCCGAGAAGGGCCGCCCACAGCGGACTGAAGGAGAGCAGGTCCCAGGCGGCAGTGAATACGGCCACCGGCACTTCGCCGAGCCGCGCCACCAGCCGCTGCACGCCGGGCGGGATATGCGTCGGAACTTCTCCGGGGCCGGGCGGAAGCAGCCCGGAAATCTCGAAGAGATGGGAGCGTTCGGCGTCGCTCAGCTGCAGCGCACGTGCCAGTGCCGCCGCCACCTGGGCGGAGGGCCGGCGGGCGCGGCCCTGCTCGAGGCGCACCAGGTAATCAACACTGACACCTGCCAGCTGGGCCAGCTCCTCCCGCTTCAGCCCCGGCGCCCGCCGGAACCCGTAGACGGACAGGCCCGCGTCCGCCGGCTGCAGGCGGTCGCGCCAGGAACGGAGAAGGGCACCCAAGTCAGAATCCTGCATGGAGAGAGTCTGCCAGCCGCACACCGGTTCTGGGTGGCACTGACAGTCCATATGCTGGTCCGTGCCACGACATCGGTCCGCAGCGGGTCAAGACTAGGGCCATGACAACAACACTGATCACCGGCGCCAACAAAGGCCTGGGTTATGAAACAGCACGCCGTCTCCTCGAAGCGGGGCATACCGTCTGGATGGGGGCGCGCGATGAAATCCGCGGGCGGGAAGCGGCCGAAGCACTCGGCGGCATATTCGTCCAACTCGATGTCACCGATGATTCCTCCGTGGAGGCCGCCGCCAAGACCGTGGCAGCTGCCGGCGGCTTGGACGTCCTGGTCAACAACGCTGGCATTCC
Source organism: Arthrobacter sp. MDT1-49-2 (assembly GCF_059090185.1). Lineage (NCBI taxonomy): Bacteria > Bacillati > Actinomycetota > Actinomycetes > Micrococcales > Micrococcaceae > Arthrobacter > Arthrobacter sp. MDT1-49-2. The sequence continues at coordinate 84,804 of NZ_JBNHFK010000005.1, read as the reverse complement.
CGGACCCTTCGCCCAGGCGGAGGACCTGACGGCAGCGGATGCAGAGGCGGTGTACGGCACCAATGTGGTGGGCATTGTCCGCATGATGCATGCTTTCCTGCCGCTCCTGCGCGCGTCCACCGAGGGAACGGTTGTGAATGTCACCAGCGGAGTGGGCTCCTTCGGCTTTGCGCACGACCCGGAGCGTGTCGAGTCCACCGTGGTGATGCCGCTGTACACTTCCTCCAAGTCCGCCGTCACCATGCTGACCGTGCAGTACGCCAAGGCCTTCCCTGAGCTCCGGATCAATGCTGCGGACCCGGGCTACACCGCCACTGATTTCAACGGACGGCAGGGCACCCAGACAATTCACGAGGGAACGGACGCCATCGTGGAGCTGGCTACCCGCGGCGGTTCCGGCCCCACCGGCACGTTTGTCGACAGGTCCGGCACCGCCCCCTTCTAAGATCACCGCTTTCCGGCAGCGGCTGCCGTCTCCTCTTCGTAAGCGCACACCATTGAACCGGGCGGGAGATGCCGGGAGCGAACAGACGGTCCGTACCCACCCATGCATCCAGCCTCGCGGCTAGACTGGATTTGAGGCTGGACACAGGGCCGCCACCCGTGCGCGCGGGAGAAGACGGTTGCCCTGATGGCCGTCATCTCACGAGAGGATCATGATGTCTCGTCTAACTCTGGAGAACATCTTCAAGGTGGCCGTCGCGGTCTTCTTCTTTCCTTTCCTGCCGCTGCTGGTCCTGATGATCGGCATCCGCAGGAAAAACGTCAAAGTGATTCTCGAAGGCGCCCTCTATGTCGCCTGCATCCTGGCCGTCACCGCTGGTGCCACCTCGTTCCTTTTCGGCACCTTTGTGGTCCTTGGGATCATTGCCGTCTCCGGCATGCGGTCCTATCACCTTCGGGACCTGTGGCTGCACCCGAGAGCCCGCGGATTCCGGCCCTTCGGCATGACCCCTCCCCCGGATGCAGGACAGCCAGGCGACCCGGCCGCGACGGAGGCATCGGCGGCAACGCAGTCGGCGGCAACAGAGGGGCTGTCTCAGGCGCTGTCGTGGTCTGCTTCCCTGGCGAAGCGGAACCGGAACCGCCTTCCGGAGCAGGCGTATGCCAGTGTGCTGGAAACCTGCCGGACGTTGGATTCGGTGATCAAAGCCGAAGCGCGCGAGCCCTTGGGCGATCCTGAATTCGAGTATGAACTCTCCGCCACCGTGCGGGACTACCTGCCCAGCGTCCTGCGGAGCTACCTGGCCATCCCGGCCAGCATGGTCAACAGCGAACAGGCCACTGGCAGGACCCCCAACCAGGAACTCGTTGAGCAGCTTGAGCTCCTGTCCGGGCAGGCCAACACGCTGCATGCCAGCCGGCACCGCCGCTCTTCGGCGGACCTGACCACCACGGGCAACTTCCTGCGGGAGCGGTTCGGGCGCAGCCAGGGCGGCTACGACTTCGGCATCAGGTAAGCAGGCCGCCGAGGCGGATGATGAATATCCCGACGGAGAACACCGCTGCTGCGGCAGACACCCAAAGGGCCGCCTTCTGCAGTGACCGGTTCCCGGTATTCTGCCGCCGCCTCAGGAGCGCCCACACAAGCATGCCGACCGCGATAAACGGGAATACGTAGAACACGAAGCCCAGGATCGATCCGGTAAACAGCCAGATGTCGTGCCAGGAACGCGGCGCGGCGGATGCGGGAGCAGACGGGGCGGCAGGCGCGGGCGTGGCCGCGGCAGCAATCTGCTCCACGGGGCCGAACCCGGCGATGATGCGCTCAGCGGTCTGCTCCGAAACACCGTCCCGGCTAAGCATCTCGGCGGCATCCTCGCGCATTGCCTGGACGGTCTCAGCGTGCTCGCGCGGGTCGGTTCCGATCAGGGCGCGGTCCAGATCGGCGAAGTATGCCTCCAGCAGTGCCGGCATCGGTTCAGTGGTGGTCATGAGTTTTCCTTAATCATGGTGGTGACGTCTGCAGCGAATGGGTGCCAGGTCCTGCTAAAGACCTGCAGGGCGGTGCGGCCCTCATCGGTGAGGTGGTAGTAGCGGCGGGGCGGCCCCACGGGTGACGGCTCCAGAGTGGTGGTCACCCATCCCTGTTGCCGCAGCCGTGAGAGCAACGGGTAAAGGGTGCCACCGCTGGCAAACAGCACGTCCCCCTCCCCTAGCCGCTCGGCGATTTCCAGCCCGTACGCGGGCCCGGACCGCAGGCAGGCGAGGACGCAGTAGTCCACGGTGCCTTTGCGGAGTTGAGTCAGAATGGACTCAGCGGTAGGTGTCATGCACTGCACGGTACCGGTATCTTGCAATGCATGCAACTGGTACCGGCAGCAGTCCCGGCGACCCGGTGGCTACAGCCGGACGGTTCCCTCGATGCAGGTCGTGACCGCGCCGCCCACCCAGATTTTCCCGTCGCGCCGGGTGATCCGGACCCGGCCCCGGCGGCCGAGGCCGGTTCCCTGCCACGCCGTGTAGGGCGGTGTGGCCCCGGCAGTGTCGGTGAGCCACTGCCCGAGGCCGGCATTGAGGCTGCCCGTTACGGGGTCTTCCCACACCGGGTCTCCGCCCACGAAGGCGCGCACCTCGAAGTCAGCCTCACCGGCGTCGTCGTACGGTCCCACCACACCGATTTCCAGATCGCCCGCCTTCCCCGGATCGGGCTGCAGGCCCAGGACCTCCCGGGCCGAGGCCAGCCGGACTCCGATCCACTGCGGACCGTTCACCAGCCACGAGGTATCCAGGATCTCCTCCCGGGCAATACCCAGGACCTCGGCCAACCTGCCAACAAGCGGCTCGTCCACTGGCTCGTACCGGGTGAGCGGTGGCGCCTCGAACGCCAGCGCGTCCTCCTCGACCCGGACCGGGATCAGCCCGGCGGCGCACTCCTGCATCACTGTTCCCTCCACCCGGGGGTGCCCGCCGGCGTCCAGCCAGGCCCGGGCTGAGCCCAGTGTCGGATGCCCGGCAAACGGAAGTTCTTCCCTGCCGGTGAAGATCCGCACCCGGTAGTCGGCCTCCGGGCTGCTCGGGGGCAGAAGGAAGGTGGTTTCCGAGAGGTTGGTCCAGGCGGCGAAGCGCTGCATCTCCTCCGCACTGAGTCCGGCGGCATCGTGCACCACCGCCAGTGGGTTACCCAGATAGGGCTCTTTCGAGAAGACATCGACTTCGCTGTAGGGACGCGTTCGCATCGCGCCACTGTAACAAGGTTCCCGGGCGCCTCGGCGCCCGGGAACGGCGGAGGACGGCGGATCAGCGGCTGCCGGGGGCTTCGACGTCGACCACCCAGGTCACGCCGAAACGGTCCGTGAGCATCCCGAACCCCGGACTCCACGCCGAGGCGGCGAGCGGTTCGATGACCTGCGCGCCGTCGGCCAGTGCGCCCCAGAGCTTCTCCACTTCTTCGAGGTTCTGGCCGCGCAGGGACTGGAAGAACGTCCGGTCCGTGATGGTGGTGCCGTTGTCGCGGCGGGTGCTGCCGGCCGTCTCGGCGGCATCGGTGCCGTCCTGTCCGGGGATGTCATAGGCCATCAGGCGGAAGCCGTCCGGGGCTTCAAGCTGGCCGAACACAATCTTGTCCGCCCCGGGAACCTCCTTGGGCATGCCGAAGTCCCCGTAGGTGGCGGACGTGATGCTGCCGCCGAAGACCGACTGGTAGAACTCCAGCGCCTGGGCCGCCGTGCCGCGGAAGTTCAGGTGGGTGGTGGTGGAGATGCTCATGGGATCTGTCCTTTGTCCGTGTAACGGCCGCTGTTTTGCGGCTCTGAGACCAGACTGAACCCGGTAGAGGACAGATAGTGTCCTCTACTGCGCGCATACTCGATTCATGCTTGGAACCTCGTCAAGGATGCTCGCCCTGCTCTCGCTGCTGCAGTCCCGCCGGGATTGGCCGGGACGGGTGCTGGCCGAGCGGCTGGAGGTCACCTCGCGGACGGTCCGCCGCGATGTGGACCGGCTCCGGGAACTGGGCTACAGCATCGAGGCCGTCAAGGGGCCCGACGGCGGCTACCGGCTGGCCGCCGGCACGGATCTGCCGCCGCTGCTCTTTGATGACGAGCAGGCCGTTGCCATCGCCGTCGCGCTGCAGGGCGCCCCGTCGAGCGGGGTGGATGTGGACGACGCCGCCGCCCGGGCGCTGACCACGGTGAAGCAGGTGATGCCCTCGCGGCTGCGGCACCGGGTAGAGGGGATCCGGTTCACGGATGCCGGCGGCGCCTCCGCGCAGGTGGACCCGCAGGTCCTCGAAGCGGTCAGTACCGCGGTCAGGGAACGGAGGGTCCTCCGCTTCGACTACGGCGGGGACGAGTCCGGGCCGCCCCGGCGCGTGGAGCCGCACGCCGTCGTCGCCCGGCGAAGCCGTTGGTACCTGATCTGCTGGGATCTGGAGAGATCGGAGTGGCGGATCTTCCGGCTGGATAAGATGGCGCCCAAGATCCCGGCCGGGTCGGTGTTTGAGCCGCGGCCGGTCCCCGCCGGGGGTGCCGCCGCGTTCCTCACCGCCCGGCTGAAGGGCTCCGCCGGCGGTGAGGACTGGCCCTGCTACGGCGAGCTGCTCATTGAACTTCCTCCCGCCGCGATTGCCCCGTGGCTGGGGGACGGTGAGCTGGAGCAGGTCTCCGAGACCGCCTGCCGGGTGCGCATCGGCTCCTGGTCGGAGGCCGGGCTGCTGTCCTGGGCATTGCGTTTCGACGCGCCGTTTACCGTCCTCGGCCCCGACCCGTTCCGGGACTCGCTCGCCGGGTTCGCTGCGCGGATTGCTGCCGCCGGTTCCGCCGGTGCCGGTCCGGAGCCCCTCTGACGCACGAGGGGGCTGTGCGCCCACGCTGGTCTTGGTCTGCGGGCTGGTGTTTACTGACCGGCGTCCCATCACGCGGCTGAAAAGGAATCACATGGATGCAGGAAATCACCCGGCCGTCCGGCGGGGAACCGGCTGGTGGCGGTTCCAGACAGGACTGGCGGCGGCTGTTTTTGCGGGCCTCGGTATCCTGCTGCTTCGGGAACCCACAGCTCTGCATACCGTAGGAGCGATGGTGTGCGTTGCAGTAGCCGGGCTGGCCCTCTTCACCGGTCAAAAGCAGATACAGAAGCTGCGGCACGCGTACCGCTATGAGGCCTCTGAGCCCCATAACTGATGCCCCCGCATCATGACGCCTGACGCCGAGGACTCCTAGAACACGGCGGGTAGCGGAGGTGCCGGGGCACAGGGATACAGCTCCACGGGCTGCGGGAACCTTTTCCCTAGCCCCTTCCCCCGGCCACCGCGTGCAGGAAATCCCCGGCACCGGTCCCGGTGAACTCCTCCGCGCCCACCGGGCGTCCGGACACGGCCATCAGCAGGGCCAGGGACCCGGCGAGGACCTCCGGCCCGGACCCGTGGTCAAGCCCGGAATCCGCCGCATGCAGCCGGAATCCGGCGGCGCGTTCCTTCCCGCCGCCCAGGGCGGCACCGGGGGTGAGCTGATACCGCAGGGCAATGGTGACAGCCTCCACCGGGTAGGAGCGCACCAGTCCCAGCGGACGCCGGATATCTTCCCCGTGCACAACGGCTTCCACCAGGCGCGTGGCCGGAGCCGCCGGCGGGGTTTTCCTCAGCGCGCTGACCCGGCGGAATTCAGCCAGAGTGGCGTCCGGCGTCGCGGCGCGTTCCCTGGCGATGCCGGACGCGTTGGCCCTATCGAAATCGAACCGGGCCGCGATCATTCCGCGGACAAAGCCGAGCCGGGTGGTCTTGGCGGAATCCACCAGATGGGCGACGACGTCGTGAACGTCCCAGCCCGGGCACAGCGAAGGCCGGGCCCACTGTTCCGGGGTGAGCCGTTCCAGATCGCCAATGAGGGCGCGGCGCTCGGTGTGAACGGCAGGCCACACCGCTGGTCGGGAAGACATGGGGCCATATAACCACGCTCCCGCCGGGAGGCCACCGGCCGGGGAGGGTGAGTTGTTCCTAGACGGCTGCGCCGGCCTCCGGTACGGCCCCGAACCGCACCTGCGGAAGTTCTTCAAAAGCGGGCTTCGCGAACCAGTAGCCCTGGAACAGGCGGATTCCGGCGTTCCGAAGCTGCAGGAACTCCGCTTCGGTTTCGATGCCCTCGGCCAGCAGGGTGATGTCCAGGTCCCGCGCGATACCGACGATGCCGGCCAGGACGGCCTGACGGGCCGGGCTGGTGTCGATTCCCCGGACGAGTTTCATATCGATTTTGATCAGGTCCGGCTGAAAGTCCACCAACAGGCCCAGCCCCGCATGTCCGGCGCCGAAGTCATCCACAGCTGTGGTGAACCCGTGTTTGCGGTATTCGGTGATGATGTTGGTGAGGTGCGCGGTGTCCGTCACCTCTTCGTTTTCGGTGAACTCGAACATGATCGAGGACATCGGGAAGTTATACCGCCGGGCGGTATTCAGGGTCGCCCGGAGGCAGGCGGCGGGTTCGTAGACCGCCTTCGGCATGAAGTTGATGGAGAGCATCAGCTCCTCGCCGGCAGGAAACAGCCGGGAGGCCAGCTCAATGGCCTTGACCCGGCAGTCCTGGTCGAAGCGGTACTTCTGCTCCTGGGACACCTTGGACAGGACTTCGTAGGCGCCTTCGCCGGACGCTCCCCGCACCAAAGCCTCGTAGCCCCACACACGGCCGGCGGCGTCGTCGTAGATGGGCTGGAACGCCATGCTGAAATCGAAATCCAGCTTTGACGCTGTGCTGCAGCCGTTGCATGCCATGTGGTGTCCCCCCTGAATGAATGATCAGTACATTACGGCAGCTAGAGCACCCCGGGGCAGCATCGCCGTCTAAACGCACCGCGGCGTTACAGCAGCGGGCGCAGGCCGCTGTGGGCTCGGGCCTGCGCGTCCGTCCGGCGTTCCAGGTGCTCCCTGAAGAGGGCCACTCCGTGCTCCTCGGGGCAGGACAGCCGGGAGCCGGCAGCAATCAATGCGGTGCCGAGACGGATCAGTGCGCGGGAGGTGAGTCCTGCCTGAACGGTGACGGGCGGGTAGTACCCGAGGCTTGCTGAACTCATGACTGCTCCTGGAAATCGATAAGCGGAAAAGCGTTGAAGTGCAGTTGCACGGCGCGAGCTCCCGGCGTTCCGGGCTCACTCCGGTAGGCGTCGAGCTTTTCGCGCAGGATCACTTCCATCTCGCGGGTGAACTCCCGGAGCTGGTCAGCGGTGAGCTGGGCATTGAGCGTGCCCAGCATGGCGGCATCCGCCCACTCGGCCGGCAGGTCGGACGGGTTGCTCGCGGTAAACGCAGCCAGCGCCTCCGCACGCCCCTGGACGAAGTGCCGGTTGACCTGCCGGGCCGCCTCGCGGACGGCCGGGTCCTGTTCGGACATGGAGGTGTTGACGGTCAGAGCGCCGCGCGGGCGTTCCCACCACCGCTCCCGGCCCGAGCCTCGGTTCTCGACTTCGCGGACCAGACCGTGCCGGGCCAGCTGCCGGAGGTGGTAGCTGGTGGCTCCGCTGGATTCACCGAGCCGTTTGCCCATGCTGCTCGCAGTCTGGGGCCCGTATTGGGAAAGGATGTCCAGCAGCTGCACCCGGAGCGGGTGGGCCAGGGCTTTGAGCACCGGGCCGTCGAGGATGCGGTCGCCGTCGCGGGCCGGATGCTTTTGGGACACTGATTCTGCGGTCATGGAGCCAGCATGCCATTGCAAAGGTTTATTTGCAAACATATCTTTGCACAGAGGTCGCCTGCCGGCTTCGGAGCCTATGAGACCGGGCCTGCACGGCCTGCGGTGTTATGACATGTGTCAATCGGACCTCGACAACCGTCGTATCGTTATGCCCACTGACTTCGAAAGGTGCGCGCGTTGTGAATGCAGACGAGGTGACCTTGGGATCCTATCCGCGTGATGATGTCCCATGGGCAAAAGATGGCAAGGTTCGGGAAGGCCGTGCGACGGTATTCGTCCGCCAGCCGGACGGAACCCTGAAGCACGCAGATGAAGTCTCCTTAGGGGACGGGCGTGTTATCCATCCTGACGTGGAAATCGGCGGTGAGTTCGTCGTTGAGCTGCGCGCCCGCTTCGAGTCGGAGATATTCGAGCGCCGGGTGACCTTCACTGCCAGTGGCGACGAGGCCAACGATGTCTTTGTATCGGCTGTCGGGCCCGGCGCGCAGGCCGAACCGAAGGCTGGCCTGTTTAAGCTGTGGCGGTATTCAGGCTTCGTGTTCGGTGTGCTGGTCATGGCCGCCACGACCGGGCAAGGTACCCGTGTCGGCGCAATGTCAGGCCCGCTCGTCAAGCATGGACCCGGCGACGGCGTTCCTGTCATTCCTGCCACCTAGCCGGCAACTACAGCACCGAGGTGAGCACGCCGCCGAGGAGCGGGGTGCACGCATCGTCGTCATCGGCGCGCACGGCCGCACGGGCGCGCACGTCGTCGCGCAACTTCTGGCAGCCAAGCACGACGTCGTCGGCACCGTCCGCGATCCGGCGCACGGAGGCAACGCTAAGCGGCCGCCGGACGATGTGAAAACGCAGGCTTCCCTGGCCGCTGCCGCGGCTGGGACTGCCAGGTGTCGCCGCCCCCGGTGTGCACCCTGATGAGTGACCTGCATTACAGTGTCAGGGGACCCCTGCCGGCCACCACTCAAGGAGAGACGATGCCCGCTGCCGAAATGCGTTCAAAAACCCTGGAGTACTCCCCCGCTGAACGGGACGTCAGGCGCGTATTCTCACGAACCGGACTGGAGCATCTGCAGGCCATGGCCGCCGGAGAAGTTCCCGGCCCGCCAATCAGCAGCCACGTCGGCCTGCAGATCGTCACCGTGAGTGAGGGCGACGTGGTGATGACGGCGGAGCCCGACGAATCGCATTACAACCCGATCGGCTCCGTCCACGGCGGCTTCTTCGCCACTGTCCTGGACTCGGTGTGCGGCTGCGCGGTGCACTCGACGCTGCCTGCCGGCGTCGGCTATACCAGCCTCGAACTCAAGGTGTCCTTCCTGCGGTCCGCCACTGCTGACACGGGCACCGTCACCGCCCATGGGTGGGTGACCAAGGCCGGGCGCAACGCGGCGTTTGTTGAAGCGGACCTGCGCGACGCCGCGGGGCGGGTTCTCGCTACCGCCTCCAGCACCTGCCTGGTGGTGGGTCCCGGACAGCCGGGGAGCTGATCCGCTGCGCCGGACCCTCTGCGCCCCCGGCGTCTGCCTCAGCTAGACCACCGTAGTCAGCACTCCCCCGTCCACGCGCACCGCGGCGCCGTTGGTTGCGGAGGCGACCGGGCTGGCCAGGAAGGCCACCATCGCGGCGATCTCCTCGGGGTCAATGAACCGCTCCAGCAGCGAGGTGGAGTTCGCCCCGATAATCGCCTGCTTCATGGCCTCCACCGGCTGCCCGGTCGAGGCGGCCAGGGCCTCCACGGTGCGGGCCACGCCGTCGGAATACGTGGGCCCGCCCAGTACCGAGTTCACGGTCACCCCGGAGCCCTTCGTCAGTTTCGCCAGCCCGTTGCCCACAGCCTGCATAGCGGCCTTGGACGCACCGTAGTGGATCATGTCCGCCGGCACGTTCACGCCGGATTCGCTGCTGATGAAGACCACCCGGCCCCATCCGCGCGCCAGCATGCCCGGCATCATCCGGCGGGCAAGCTGTACCCCGCTCAGGGTGTTGACCTCGAAATAGCGCCGCCACTCGTCGGCGCTGATCTCCGCAAACGGCTTCAGTTCAAACAGTCCCACGTTGTTGATGAGGATGTCCGTCTCGGCCAGTTCGGCGCAAAGCCGCTCGACGTCGTCGGGCACGGCAAAGTCTGCCGCCAGGCCCGACACCGTGGCCCCGGGAACCTCCCGCTGCAGGGCTTCCACCGCCGTCGCGAGCCGCCCTGCGTTCCGACCGTTCAGCGTCACCTTCACGCCCTCGCGGGCCAGCGTCCGGGCGACGGCGTAGCCGATGCCTTCGGTGGAGCCGCTGATGAAGGCGGTTTTTCCGGTGAGCTGCAGGTCCATGGGTGGTGCTCCTTCGTGGCGTACGTGCGGAATACAACGAGCGTCCCACCGCCGGATCAGCGCCCGATCAGCGCGGGTGTCCCCGGCTAGAATCGGCAGGTGAGTAACTTGCGGATCCGCGTTCTTGGCCCCATCGGCGCCGAGGTCGCGGACACCCCGCTGCGCCTGTCCAAGGCCCGGCACCGCGAACTGCTCGGCCTCCTGGCCGCCGCCCGCGGCCGCACGGTTTCCACCGACCGGCTGGTGGACGAGCTGTGGGAGGACGCCCCGCCCGGCGCGGTGGGTGCCGTGCGCACCTTCATCGGCGAACTGCGCCGGATCCTCGAACCGGACCGCCCGCCCCGCACTCCCCCGGCTGCTCTGGTCACCACCGGCGGCGGGTACGCGCTGCGCCTCGCACCGGACGACGTCGACCTCTGGCGGGCAGAACAGCGCCTCCGAAGCGCCGGAGACCTGGGCCTGGACGCTCGCGAGCCGGTGCTGGCGGCGGCTCTGGCGGAGTGGCACGGCAGTCCGTTCGAGGAGTTCCATGCCCGCCCCTGGGCTGCGGCCGAACGGGCTCGGATTGCGGAGCTGCGCGCAGCAACGGTGGAACAGCTGGCGAATACCCGGCTGGAACTCGGCCGCCCGCAGGAGGTCCTCACCCTGCTGGACGCACACATCGGCGAGCATCCCTGGCGGGAGGAAGGCTGGCGGCTGCTCGCGCTGGCGCTTTACCGCACGGGGCGGCAGGCGGACGCCCTCGCCCTGATCTCGCGTGCCCGCAGCATCCTGCGACAGGACCTGGGGCTGGACCCCGGGGCCGGGCTGGCCGATTTGGAGCAGCGCATCCTGCGCCACGATCCGGCCCTGGAGGCCGCACCCGACGACGGCGGCGGCTCGCTTCTGGCGCGGACCGTTGCCGCCGCTTCGGAAACCGGGGAACGGGCCCAGCTGGAAGGCGTCGCCCGGCTGCTTCCGGTGCTGGCGGTCTCCGGCTCGGTCCGGTCCGCGGCAGAGCAGCGGCTGGCCGCCATCGCGGCCGCGGAACAGTCCGGCGATCCGGAGCTCGCCGCGCGGGTCATCGGCGGCTTTGAGGTGCCCGGAAGCTGGACCCGCGCGGATGATGCAGTGTCCTCGGCGGCGGTGGTTGCGGCGGCCGTGCGGACACTGGCGGCCCTGCCGCCCGGAGGGTCGGCGCGGGTGCGGGCGCGGCTGCTGGCCACCATCGCCATGGAGTCCCGCGGCTCTGCGGACCGGCTGGCGGAAGCGGTCGAGGCGGAACGGATTGCCCGAAGCCTGCACGATCCGGCCCTGCTGTGCTTCGCCCTGAGCGCCCGCTACCAGCAGACTTTTGGGACGGCCGGGCTGGCCGGACTGCGCGCGGCGATCGGCACCGAAATCATTGCCGTGGCGGTGGAAGCCGAGTTGCCGACGTTCGAGATCCAGGGCCGACTGGTCCGGATGCAGGCGCTCTGTGCCCTCAATGATATTGATGCAGCTGCCCGGGAAGCGGATCTCATCGATGCCCTCGCCGCCCGCCACGACCGGGCTCTGGCCACGGTGTTTACCGGCTGGTTCCGCTGGACCTTCCGGCAGGGTCCGCCGCCCTTGGCGGGAACCGAGATGCCCGGCTTCCGGACCGGCCTGCCCGCACTGGCACAGCTCAGTGCCGCCGTCCGGAACGGCGCCGAGCTCCCCGAGGGGGACTTCGGGCCGTATGAACCGTGGGTGCGTCCACTGCTCCTGGCCAGGAGCGGCCGCCGCGTCGAGGCACGCGCGGCCCTCGACGTCGTGCCGGAACCTCCGCATGACCTGCTGTTGGAAGTGCTGTGGTTCCTCACCGGCCTCGCTGCTCTCGAAACCGGGCATCCGGAGGCGCTCCGCCGCGCGCATGGTGCCGTCCTGCCGGCCGCCCACGAGCGCGCCGCCGGCAGCGGGGCAATTGATCTGGGACCGATCCGTCCCCTGACGGAGCGGCTTCTCCAGCAGCCTGTGCACAAATCCGGAGGGGTGTGACACGGTGGCCATACAGCTCCGGCCGACCCATCCGAAGGAGTGAGCATCATGGCCAACCCCAAGCCTCAGGTCCTGGTGGGCGTAGTGCCCGGTACCTCCCCGGCGGTGGTCGAAGCCGCTGCCGGGCTGGCCGCCCAGTTGGGCGCGGACCTGGTCTGTGCCCATGTTGACGATTCCAGCGTCCAGGTTGGGCAGCAACCCGACGGATCGGTGGTTTCCACGCCCGTCAACCCCGATCTCCCTTCGGAACAGACCCAGGAGTTTAATCCCGCGTTGCGGGCAGAGATCGCCGGAGTCCTGGATCCATTGCCGGTCAGCTGGTCCGTCCGGGCCGTGGCAGGTGGTCCCGCCAAGGAGCTCGGCAGACTGGCAGACGAGCTGGATGCGGCCCTGATTGTCGTCGGCACCCGCGAAGCAGGGTTCCGCGGTTCGGTGGAGGAGTTTTTTACCGGCGCGGTGGCCGTGCAGCTTTCCCACCATCAACACCGTCCGGTGGTCATGATTCCGCTTCACCCGGTCCTGGACGACGGCGATCTGCCGTGGAAACAGGCGGGCCGCGGCTAAAGGTCAGCGTGACCAGCGCCGGGGCCATTTCCCACACCAGTGCCGTGGCGGGCAGCAACACTCGAATCGAAACGGACCCTGCCGCATCCGCGGCGCCGGCTGCTCACGGGGCGCTGCCCGTGGCACCGAGCCCTCCACCCATGGCCCGCCGCGCCGCGATCTCCGTGATGGGCAGTGTCGTCAGCAGCACCGCACCAACGAGGCCGCCGAGGATCGCCAGCGGCAGCGGGGCGAGCGGACTGGCGCCGACGACGACGGCGGTGGGCAGGATCGCGGCGCATGCCACCACAAGCGCAACACCGATTCCGACGGCGGCGCAGATGGCCGTCTCGGTCAGCAGCAGGGCCCGCACCTGCCCGCGGGTGGCACCGCTCAGCCGCAGCATGGCCAGCTCCCGGCGGCGGCCCAAAGTGGAAACGGCAACGGTGTTGGTGACCGCCACCATCGCATAGGCCAAGACCACCAGCAGCAGCAGGGCGTTGATGAGGGCATTGATGTTGAGCCCTTCCTGCAGGGAAGCCTCCAGTGCACCGCGGTCCCCCACCGCCAAAGCCGGCTGGCCGGACACTGCACCCTGCACGGCCGGAAGGAGAGACTCGGGCCCGGTCCCGTCGCTGGCACTGATCAGCAGGGCACCCGGCGCGCGGGCACTCGTGTGGGCAGCGAGAAGTTCTGCGGGCAGCAGCAGGTTTCCGTAGCCCGGCCGGTCCTCGTAAGTCGCGGCTACCCGCAGGTCCGCCCCCTCACCGTCGCCGAACCGGAAGCCGACGGTGTCTCCGATCGCCACGCCCAGGTCGGCCGCTGTCCCGGCGGGCAGCGCAATGGCGGATTCCGTCAGGTCGGCGAAGTCTCCGGCCACGAGCCGGTTGCCAAGCACCTCCGGCGCCTGCGACCCCTCGAGTCCAAGCACCGGCCAGGGGCGGTCACGGTGCGAGCCGTCGTACGGGCGTTCGATCCAGCCGGCGGATTCCATGAACGGGGTAGCCGCGTCCACCTCGGGCAGGGCCGCGATCCCGCCGGCACGTTCGGCGACCGACCCGGCAGTGCCGGTCACGACGGCGTCGGCCGTGATCGTCTGGATCTGGGCGTCGGCGGCAGCGGCCGTCAGCATCGAGGCAGACACGAGGTTGCCCGCGCCGAGGCCGAACACCAGTGCGGTAGCGCCGGTGACGGTGGAGAGCGCCGCCGTGCGGGAGCGGAGGCTCGTCCGGGCGAGCTGAAGCAGTCCCCGCCGGTGGCTGTCGGCCAGCGGTCGGAGTGCGGCCGTGCCCAGGCGCAGGTATGCCGGTGCGAGGAGCGCGGCAGAGATGGTCCCGGCAAGCACGGCTGGTCCTGCGGTGGCGGAAAGCAGGGCGGGCGGCATCAGGGCGGTAATGACGGCCAGCACAACGGCGCCAAGCCCGAAGAGAACCCCCGCTGTCCACCGCACCACACCGATTCGGGCCGGGGAAAGGTCCGCTTCACGCAGCGCGTCGACCGGCCGGGCACGGCGGGCCGGCCGGACGGCCAGTACCGCTGCCAGCCAGAGAACCAGGGAGGTGACGACGACGGCGGCGGCCAGGGGAACGGGGCCGGAACTCAGCTGCAGTCCCCCGGGGAGGGCGCCGCCGTTTTGCATTGCCAGGTGCAGCGCCTGGGCCAGCGGCAGGCCGGGGATGAGTCCGAGCAGGCTGCCCAGAAAACCCGCGGCCATGACTTCGCCGACCAGGAGCCGGCGGACCTGGCGCCCGGTTGCGCCGGTGGCTCGCAGCAGGCTGATCTCGCGGCTGCGCTGACGGACGGACAAGCTGACGATTCCGGAGATGACGGTGGCCAGCACCGTCAGGACAATCCCTCCGGTGACCGCTCCCACCACGATGGCCGGGACGCGGGCCGCCGGTACCGCCGGGTCTTCTGCTGCGCCGCGGGAATCACCGGCCAACACCTGCACCTCGCCCAACTCCTCCTGCAGTGCGGCGCGGACGGCGGGAAAGCTGGCGTCCGGGGCCAGCACCACACCCAGGGCATCCAGGGGCTCGCCGTTGCCGGAGTCTTCGTCGCTGAGGAACACGGTCGCCGGTGCGTCGGGTCCGCCGACGACGGCGGCAGTCCGGACGCTGAGGGTCCGGCCCTCCACGGTCAGGAGCAGCTCGCCGCCTTCGGCGGTGGCCAGTGCCCGAGCGGCGGCGGTGGTGAGTACGACTTCGCCGGCACCGGGACCTTCGGCGGGAACGGGGTCGATCCCGCTGACGCCGATGGACGCCCAATTCTGTCCGGTGAGCGGCAGTGTCCGGGCGGAACTCTGGGCCAGGGACTCGTGGAACCTGATGGGGACGAGTTGTCGTACGCCGTCGATGGGATCCGCCTCCTGGGGTGCTGAGGCGGAAAGCCGGTGCCGTTCGGGGAACGGGCGCTGGTCGGTGGTGTCTTCGCCGTCCCGGTTCAGCAGCGTATAGCTGGGATCGCCGATCACGGCCAGATCCGCCGCGGCGATGCGCTCCGGCGGTGCCGAAAGCCGGATACCGGTCTCCAGCATCGCCCCGCACATAACAATAAGCGCGGAACCGAGAAAGGCGGCGACCGCAATGGAGAGCAGAGCGGCGGTCCGGTGCCGCAGCCCGGAGAGGATCAGGGTGAGCATGGCCGTTCAGCTCCGATACGCGGACAGGCGGCCAAGCACCGCGGCGATGTCCTCGGCCGAGCTGCGCGCCCAGCGTTCCACGATCCGGCCGTCGAAGAGGAAGATCACCGAATCCGCGTAGGACGCCGCAACCGGGTCGTGGGTGGTCATCAGGATGGTTCGGCCCTGCCGATGGACTGTATTCCGCAGCAGCTCGAAGACGCCGGCTGCCGTCTGGGAATCCAGGGCTCCGGTGGGTTCGTCCGCAAAGAGGACCTCTGCATTGGCGGCCAGGGCCCGGGCAATCGCGACCCGCTGCTGCTGCCCACCGGAGAGCTCGCCCGGCCGGTGGTCCGCCCGGGCGGCAAGCCCGACCAGCGCCAAGGCGTCCTCCGTCTGACGCGGATCAGGCCGGCGTCCTGCGAGGATGGCCGGCAGCTCAACATTCTGCGCGGCTGTCAAGGTGGGCATCAGGTTAAACGCCTGGAAGACGAAGGCAACCCGGTCCCGCCGCAGGCGGGTGCGAGCGTCCTCGGAGAGGCCGCTGAGGTCCGCACCTTCCAGGAAGGCCCGCCCGGCGCTCGGGGCGTCCAGGCCCGCTGCGCAGTGCAGGAGGGTGCTTTTCCCGGAGCCGGACGGACCCATGACGGCGGTGAAGGAGCCGCGCGGCAGCTCCAGGTCCGTCTCTGCCAGGGCGGTCACGGTTCCTGTGCCGGAGCTGTAGGTCTTGGTCACGCTTTCAAGGACCACCGGGGGCATTGCCGCCCGCGGCGGGGTACTGGCTGCTACCTTGCTCATCGTTCGGCCTCCTTAGTGCCTGCCATGAACAGTTAGCACTCTACACAGATAGCAATGCCTCGCATAGAGGGCGCAGGTAGGAGAAAAGGCCGATGCAGAACGGGGGGCGCCCGGATCAATTCATCCGACAGCCGGGGATGTCTCCGAGCGACGTCGAAGCCCGGTGAGGATGCTCTCCAGACCGAACTCGAAGTCCTCATCCGCCCTGGTTGCGGCCCCGCGGTAGAGACCGTCCGAGATCAAGTCGGCGACTCGCGGGAGCCGCGCCGCAAAGCGTGCGCCGCCGATCCGCTCCACCAGTGCCCCAGGATCTGCGCCGCCCCCTTCCCGGGTGATGTCGCGCTCCGCTCCGGCGCGGGCGCGAACATAGCTGTCCAGCAGACTGGCGGCCTGCAGCGCCTGCCGCCGGCTCATGCCACTGGGCTCCAGACGCTCCAACAGACTCTCCAGCCAGGCGAGCGCATTGGGTGCAAAGGGTATGCGGACCTGGAGGTCGCTGAGCCAGGGATGCCGTTCGTACCGCCGGCGCAGGGCGCGGCACCAGAGTCCGGCAGCGGCCTCCCAGTCCTCCCCCGGCTCAATGCCGGCCGGCGCGCCAAGTGCCTGGTCGTGGACAATCACGTCGAGGTCTTCCCGGGAGTCCACGTATCGATACAGCGCATTGGCCGTCACGCCCAGGCGTTCGGCGATCCGCCCCAGCGACAGGGCCTGGGCTCCTTCGGCGTCGGCAAGGGCGATCGCCGACGCCGCGATGCCCGGGATGCTGAGCATGGCTTTCGGTCCGGGCCTGGTCTGCGTCTGTTCCTGCCCCCACGCCTGCAGCACACCCCTGGGCAGGGCTCCCTGCCGGTCAGTCTTCTCGGTCATGCCCCCAGTCTAGGGTGGTCTGTACATACATGGAACTGTTTATAAACCTCACAGTATTCACATCAGCACACCGCCGGAAACCTCAATGCGCTCCCCCGTTGCCCAGCGGAACTCGGGGGATACCAGGGCGGCAATCGCATCGGCGATGTCCTCCGGTTCACCCACCCGCCCGAGCGCCGTCTGCCCGGAGAGTGCCGTGCGCATGTCGGCGCTGTCACGCATGGCTCCGCCGTTAAAGTCGGTCGCGGTGGGACCTGGAGCGATCGAATTGATCCGGATGCCGCGCGGCCCCAGCTCCAGGGCGAGGCTGCGGGTCAACGCTTCGACGGCCTTCTTCGAGGCGGCATAGACGGAGGTCGCCGGGCTGACGTGCCGGCTGAGCGAACTCGACACGTTCACAATGCTCGCTCCTTCCGACAGGTGGGGCAGGAAGGCCTGGGTGAGGAACAGCGGTCCCCGGACGTTTACCGCGAAGGTGGTCTCGAAGTCTTCTGCGCTAATGGCACCCAGCGGCGCAAACAATCCCACCCCGGCGTTGTTGACCAGCACATCGAGAGTGCGGGCATCCCACTTTTCCCCGATGCCGTCTAGCACCGCGACGCGGGCCGCCTCGATCGAGGAAAGGTCTGCAACGTCCAACCGGACCGCGATGGCCTCACCGCCCGTGTCGATGATTTCGCTGACGACGTCGTCCGCCCCGCCTCGCGCGGCGGCGACGACATTGATCTTATTCCGGGCCAACGCGAGTGCGGTGGCGCGTCCGAGTCCGCGGTTGGCTCCGGTGACGAGGGCGATGCGGGTCATTGCGGCTCCTATAAGTAAATGGATACTTACCGCTACGCTAGGGTTCGAGCCCATGTCCGTCAACACCTACCGGGGGAATCGCATGGCACGCGACGCAGAAGCCACAAGACAGCGGATACTCGCTGCAGCCACCGCGGAGTTTGCAGCCCACGGTTTCGCCGGCGGACGGGTCGAGCGGATCGCCACCGAGGCTCAGAGCAATGTCCGGATGATCTACGCGTACTACGGCAGCAAGAGCGGACTGTTCGATGCCACCGTTGCGGACGCGCTGCACCGTATGGCCGAAAACGTTCCGCCGCGCCCCGAGGACCTGGCCGGCTGGGCCGGTGACGTGTTTGACCATCATCAGCGCTTCCCGGAGGTTCTCCGCCTGAGTATGTGGGCCCGGCTCGAGCGGCCGGAAGCCACCGCAGAACCGAGCGATGCCTACCGGAACAAGACGCTCGCCGTCGCCACCGCGGCCGCACGCCCGCTGTCCGCCGTCGACGTTCTGGTCTTTATCTACGCCATCGCGCAGGCCTGGCAGCTTTCACCGGAGGGGCTGACCGGGCTCGCGCAGCATCCCGCTCGTGGCGATGAAGTCGCGGCGCGGCGGCAAGCGGTGGTCACCGCCGTCGAACGGATGCTGCGGCCCGAGCATCCCGCGGATTAGTTGGCTTTCGTCCGGTTCTCGCGCTTGCGCTGGGCCTTCGCGGCGAGGAACAGCAGGGATCCGATGGCTACATAGACAGCGGAACTCAACCAGATGGCTGCGCTTTGCTGGGAGAGCAGTGCAATGCTCGCGAGGATGGCGAGGACCGGCATGAATCGGGGGGCGGAGAAGTGGTCATGGTCGACCTTGTCCTTTTTGAGGACGAGGACGCTGACATTGGCGGACAAGAAGACCAGCAGCAGGAGCAGCACGGTGGTTTCGGCCAGAGAGGCGACATTTCCGGTAAGGGTCAGGACGATCGTTAGTCCGGCAACTACAACAATGGAGACCCACGGCGTACGGCGGCCCGGCAGGACCCGGCTGAAAGCACGAGGGAGCAGCTCCGCCTCTGCCAATCCGTAGCCGACACGGCTGGCCATGACCATAAACAGCAGTGCCCCGTTGGCAATGGCGATCAGGGCGATGATGCTGAACAACCCTGGCGGGACTGCAACGCCACTGGCGGCGACCACGGCCAGCAGGGGCCCGGTGGACTCTGCCAGCTCGGTCGGGTCCATCACGATGACGGCGCCGAGGGCGATGAGAAGGTAAACGAGCCCGGCGGTGCAGATAGCTCCGAAGAGTGCCCGCGGGTAGGCCTTGGAGGGATTGCGCACTTCCTCGGCCATGTTCGCTGCCGCCTCGAAGCCCAGGAACGAGAAAAAGGCGACGATCGATGCGGCCAACGCACCCTGGAAGGGCGGCACGTCCGGCGCGAATTCCAGGAGCCGTGCCGGTTCCCCGTTGCCGGAGGCAAAAACGATGGCGCAGACGACAATAACGATGACGAGGCCGGACACCTCGATGATGGAAGCTATCAGGTTCGCGGCGAGGGACTCCTTGACGCCGCGCAGGTTGATCAGGGTCAGCACGATAATGAAGGCGACCGCTGCCGGGGCGGCCGGCACAGGGAAGAGTGCTGTCAGGTAATCGCCCGCGAAGGCGTTCGCCAGGGCAGCGGCGGTGGTGATTCCCGAGGACATCATCAGGAAGCCGACCAGGAATGACACGTAGGGGATGCCGAAGGCGCGGTCGGCGTAGCGGGCGGCCCCCCCGGCGTGCGGATACTTGGTGATCAGTTCCGCGTAGGTCGCGGCAGTGAGCAGCGCGACGACCAAGGCGATCAGCAGGGGAATCCAGATGGCGCCGCCGACGTCGGCGGCCATGGTGCCCACCAGCGTGTAAATGCCGGCACCGAGGGTGTCGCCGACGATAAACCCGTACAACAGGAGCGCGCCGATGGCCCGCTTCAGACCGGGGGACGTTTTTGATGTGGCTGTGCCGGATTCTTCCGTCATTGGGCTATTGGATGCCGTTTGCCGCCCCTGCGCAATACTTGGGTGGCATTCAGGGCAACTACCTGCCCGCGCCGGATGAGAGTAGAAACAGTCCTATGATCCTTCCTGCGGTCCGCGATCCCCGCCTGGTGTCCGTCCGGCGCGGCGGGCTCCTGTCTGAGGATGACCATCGGCTGCTGGCCTTGTGGGCGGCCATGTGCGCGGAAAATGTCCTGGAGCTGTTTGAAACATCTAACCCCGGGGATGACCGGCCACGTGCGGTGGTCGAAGCGGTGCGGGCCTGGACCCGCGGCGAAGCGAGGATGATGGCCACCCGTGCACTCGGAGGGCACGCAATGGCGGCGGCCCGTCCCTTGCGGGGTGCGTCCCGGTTCGCGGCCTACGCAGCGGGCCAGGCCGCCTGCGTCGCCCATGTTCCCGAACACGATCTCGGGGCGGCCGCGTATGCCATCAAAGCCGCGGCGGCTGCGGCGCCCGGCGATCGGGGCGCCGCACGGGCTGAACGGGACTGGCAACGCCGCCAGGTTCCCGGCCACCTGCGCGCCCTTGTCCTCGAGGACCAACGGCGCAGGAACAGTATCTGCTGGTCCGTTTTCTACGACGACGAATCCTGACACACACGCCGGGCCGCCTCCTCAATCATCGGGGTACGAAGGAGACGCGGGTGCCGCTATGTGTCCGTTGGCGGTGACCGAACCGACCCCTCGCATCCGGTTGGACGGCAACAGGCAAATCGGTAAGCTTACTTTCCAATTACATTGGGGGGGAAAGCATGAAGACACTACGCACTGGCTTTGTGAAAAGACTTTCAACAATAGCGTTGGGCTTTCTGGCCACAGCTGCACTGATAACCGGATGCAGCGGCGAAGAGCCGACGGCGCAGGGATCCCCGTCGGCAGCAGAAACCGGCAGCCGGACGACTGAACCAACCCCGGCCCAGAAGACTCCAACACCCACGCCGTCGCCGGCTGCAAGTGCCGGAGTACCGGAGCAGATGCCTACCCAAGCCCCGTCAGCCGCTCCGGCGGATCCGTCGTCGGCACCTCCGCGGTTCATGGCGGAAGCACCCGAGGTGAATATCTCCACACCTGAACAAGCGATTGAAGTTATTCAAAGGGCCGATAATTACAACCCCGATCTGACGTACGTGGCCTCACCCAATGAATACGGGACCTTCGACGTTTCAGTGCGCTCTTTGTCTCTGCAGGCCCAGGGCGGATCAGGAGCCGTGGAAGTCTACGAGGTCAGGCCCGACGGGAATTTCTTTCCTAAGTCGGTCATCCAGCGATAGGCATACTCCGTTACCCGAGACGGCACGGATGACGGTGGACCCGCGTGAACCAGCATGGGGACTGCTCAGCCATGGGTGGTTCGAGGCCGGACGCCCCCGTAACCGGCACCGGCATCGAAGCCGATAGAGTACGGGCCATGAAGTCAGAGGAGGCCGCGGCGCGTCAGCACCCCTGGGCCGTTGCCGCGGTGTGCGTCATGGTCACCGCGCTGACGCTGCTGCTGTTCGGACTGACACAGGTGCCGCTGTTCCAGATGGTGCCCGGTTATGCGGCCGCCTACCTGCTGATCGGTTTGTGCATCTTCGGCCCCTTGGGAAAGCTTCCACTGCTGCGTCAAACCGCGGTTTTTGTCCTGCCCGGCGTCCTGCTTGTGGCCGTGGCGCTGCTGGACCTGGGTCTATGGGCCGGCGGCTGGCTGCTCGGCCTTCCGGCATGGGGCATCCTTGTGAGCCGGTGGACACCAGGAAACGCTTTCAGGGTTGGGCGGGTTCTGATGTTTCTCGGGCTTCTGGGGCTTGGTTTGGCAGCCTTCACCCTCAACATGATTTACCCGATTCTCATTCCGGGGCTGTTCCTGCTGCCGCTTATTCCGCTCGTCCGGCCGGCATTTCCGGCCTACCGGGTCGGCTTGCCGCAGGGGTCGGTCGAGGCCCTGCTAGGGATTTCCACCGTTGCTGTTGCCTTCGCCATTCCGGCCCCTGAAGGTTCGTGGGCACCGCCCTGGACCTATGCCAGTGGGGCTGCCGCCGTCGGCCTGTTGCTTTCGCACTGGACCCGGAGCTCCCAACGCTCACGGCCCCTGGCGCCGACGCACGGTTTTCCGGGCTGAGCGTCGCCTTTTACCGGAGAACCGTGACTGACCGGCTCACGTTCCCGCACACTGAACAGGCAAGCGGAAAAGCCCCACACGAGGAATCGTTCGAACAGCTCCCCCGGGGCAGGCCATTACACACCAGCCCGCCTAGCTGAGGAGAACCCGCATGTACCGTAAGTCCCGCATCGCCGCGCCCGTGCTTACCGCCGTCGTCGGCCTGACGCTGATCACCGGGTGCACCGCGGACCCGGCACCGGCACCCGAGGAAACCGGAACCGCATCCTCCACCGCTGCCGGGACACCGGAAAACACGGCATCGGCCTCCCCCACGGATCCAAGCGCGTCAGCGGCACAGTCGTCCTCCGGTGCGGCGATCACCCTCAGCCGCGGGCAGGAACACCGAATTACGGAAGCGAACGCCAGCGTCAGCATTACCTGCTCCGATGGCGGGGACATCGACGTCGAGACCAACGGCGTCACTGTACGGACCACCGGCCCGTGTGAAGACATCGACCTCCACGGCAATGACAACTCCGTCAGCGGAGAGGACGCGGAAAGCCTCGACGTCGAGGGAAACAACAACTCTGCCAACCTTCGCAATGTGCCCGACATCGACGTCGACGGCACCGCGAACACTGTCAGCGTGGAGCAGACCGGTGACATCGACGTTGAAGGGGAGAACAACAGCATCACCTACACCTCCGGTGATCCCGTGATCGAAACCGAGGGAACGAACTCGGTCTCCGCCCGATAAGCACGGGCGCAGACAGAGTCCCACCCTCGTAGTTCACGCTGCGGCGGCAAGCTCTCCGGCCAGTTCCAGGCAGCGCAGGCGGGCCGGGGAGTAGTCGTAGGGCATCATGCCGACGGCGTCGATGAGGCTCACGCACGCTTCCCGGCTGCCGGCGTCGTCCTCACTTTCAGCGCCGGCGGGGTGCAGGGCATCCCAGGAGTCGAACAGCGCGTCGTCTCTCTGCGCCTGGCCGGAACTGAGGATGGCGGCGTCCAGCTTCCCTTCAAAGGCGTGCCGGTCGGCAGCGGCCTGCGCCACGCGGGAGTCGTCGACGGGGACCGTGTCATCGAGTGCTTCCTCGGCGGCCTCCACGCGGTCGGATTCCTCCCGCAGGCCCGGGTGGGCGGCCATGACGGTGTAACGGCCGGCGTTAACAGCCGCACCCAGCGGCCCGAAGATCCGCTCCATGACCAGCAGGCTGTCCAGATCCGCTTGGCGCAGCCAGCCCTCCGGCAGCTCCTTGAGACGGCCGGCGACGACGTCGGAGAGCAGGCCCGTCCGGCCCTCCACGGTGCGCATGCGCTTTACGACGACGGCGGCATCGCGGCCGTCGTCGCCACCGGCGGCAGCCTGGTCGGCAAAGACTTCACGAATGTCCTCCACAGCCATCCCGGCGTCGACCATTTTGCGGATCCACAGCAGCCGGATCATGTCGCCGTAGCCGTATCCGCCGTCGTCGCTGCCTTGTGCGGGCTCTGGCAGCAGGCTAATCCGCTGGTACTGACGGATCGTTTCCGGTGCGGTGCCGGCGAAGGATGCCGCGTCAGCGATCCCAACCTGGCGCGGCGGAAGCGGGACAAGCGATGACTGCATGTGCGGGGCCTTCCATAACGGGGCGGGACGTCACGCCCGGACTTCCTGACGGTGCAACCTTTCGCATGACATTACCGGGCGGGGGGCACCCGGCTCCCGCCGAACTGCGCTCTGCCGCTTGGGTAGCCTTCATATATGACTTCCCCCGCTGCCGCCCACATCAGAATTGCCCGGCCCACCACGGATATGGATGCCGCCATACGTTTCTGGGTGGAAGGGTTCGGCATGACACTGGAAGGGCGGAAGCCCAGTAACACCGGCACCACGGAAGAGCTGGCGTTCATCGGCTGGCCGGGCGGGAATTGGCATCTCGAGCTGGTGCTGGACCGGGAGATTGTGCCCGCCCCCAGCGAGGAGGACCTTCTGGTTCTGTATCTTGAAGGTCCGGTTGAGGACCATCTTTTGGAACGTATTCAGAAGGCCGGCGGACGACGGGTGAGCGCACGTAACCCGTATTGGGACGAGCATGGGGTCACCATCGCCGATCCCGACGGCTATCTGGTGGTCCTGTCCACGCGTTCCTGGGGCTGAAGCCCAACCGGCTCTCCGGCTTATCGTTCGCTTTGCCATCTCCGCCAGAACGTTGACCACCGCTTACCCGGACAACTCACCTGCCTGTATAGAGTGCACCCATGAACGCTCCCACAGAACGCACGGAGTCACTCAATCCGGATCCGCGTGAAATCGCTGCTTTTATTCAAAGCGTGGCTGAATCGCCCTGGCCCTCGGCGGACGATCAGTTCTCCAGCTACTTTGAGGACCTTGGATGTGAGCTCGGACGCGCGACGCATAACGACGACGACGCCGCGTTAGGAGTGACTCGGGGATCCTTCGTGACCCGCCGCTTCACGACGAAGAACTCTTCCTGGGTCGCCCTCGATGGGTCCCTTTTCAGTTTGAACCTGTTCGCCTACGAGGATGCGGTGGATCTGGTCACCGCCGTCGACGCCGGTTTTGACCGTGTGAGGAACCATCTCGTCAGCATGTACGGGCAGCCGTTCGATGAACAACTGTCCCCGCAAGCGAATCGTTCTGCTGCCTGGCTGGTGCGTGAGACGGTCATTGAACTGTATGCACACGTTTCGCTGGCTCCCGCACTGCAGATTGGCCTGGGCCACAAAACACGCAACGCCGTCTACGAACACCGTCTCCTTCAAGTCCCAGACAAGCAGTAACCCTAGGCCTTTCAGCCAGATGCTCGAGCAACCCCAGGGGCCGGGATAAGCGATCCGGCGCGGCTCCAGTAAAGGAGAGCATCCGGCTGCTCGACGCGCGGGAGATCATTGGCTACATTGTCACCACCGTCTAAGAGTCCCGGGGGAACCGTGAAAATATCTGCTATTAGCCCTGCCCTCGCCCTGCTGCTCCTCACCACCGGCTGCGCTGCGGCCGCCACGGGGGCCGAGGCTAAACCGTCCACTCCTCCGGCGACCGTCGCACCCTCCGTCGCAGCAGCGGGTGAGGATACTGAAGAGCAGTCGTGCCTCAAGCTCCTCGGTAAGGACGGTCAGGGACCCCTGAGCGAGGTAATCTCGGCGGTGAGAATCGGCGACGGTACAACCGGCGTCGAGATGAGTGCCGACGATGCACGGCCGCTCCACAACGAAGTCCTCGCTATTGCCGAAGATGCTCCTGCTGACATCGCTCCGCTGGTGAAGGAGTTCTCGTCCCCCACGGAGAATGTCCTCCGGAAGGCCGAGAATCCAGACGTATCGTGGGACTTGAACGCTGAGTCCTGGACCGCGGCCGCCACTGAACTCCAGACCCTGTGCGAACCCTACGGGCCCGTCAGCTAGGACCTGGACCCGGGAGAACACCTGTGCTCGCCCGGCGCGGGCGGTCTTCGGCACCGGTCACTTCCATGCGGACGATCATCTCGACAAGGGCGTCGAGGGATCCGCAGCATCTCTCCACCTCGGGCAGGTGGTAGAACGAGCTGGTGGTTTCGAGATCCTCGATCTCGTCATCCGGCGAATGCAGGATCGTCCGCTTCCCCCGAGCGATCGCCATCCCGAGCTCAACATGCGCGCTCTTCCCGCCTGGCAGGAGGATGACGACGACGTCGGCACTCAGCACTGCATCTTTTTCCTGCTGTCCGATGGCACGCAGGTCAGCGAGAGTAACCGGACCCGCATCGTGCGCTGATGCATTCTGCGTCCAGTCGTATGTGTTGATGTAGCCGTTGGCTTCCAGGCCCTGGGCGACATACCGCACGCTGACCACGTTGCTGAAGCTCGACGCGACATAGAACCGTTTCACAACATCTGTCTCCCGTCCCCTACCCCCGCGGGCGCGAGCCAGCCTGCGACGTCGTTTGCACACTCGTCAGCCGAGCGGTTCGTGGTGTCGACCTCAAAGTCGTAGATGACCCCCTCGTGGACGCTCAGGGCCTGTGCCTCTGCCATTCCTTCTGTCCGGTCAGGCCGCTGTGCTTCCCGGGATGCGGCCACCTCGGGAGCACAGTGCACTCCCACCCAGACCACGCTCATGCCGGCAAACAATGCCCGTAAACGTTCCTGTCCGGCGCCGCCGGAGAGCATCACCTCATCAAGAATCAGCTGTGCCCCCGCCGCGGCCATACTGCGCAGCCCGGCGTACCAGCTGTGTTCCATGGCCCGGTACTCAGCGCTCAGGGTGATGGTGCCGCCCTGCTCGTAGGTGATTCCCGCCCGCGGACTGTCACCCCGGCCGGGAAGTGCCTCAATAAACGTGTCAACGCCAAAGGTCAGCCAGAGGCCGGGAAGCATTTGCTGGAGCGCGCGGCTGATGGAGGACTTCCCGGAACTCGAGCCTCCGTTCAGCACGATCACCTGGGGATTCAGTGGGGACTGCATTCCCTGAGCGTAACCAAGAATCAAAGGCCCACGTGCGAGAGGTTATGTGTACGCTGCTTTCATCCCTCGAGAGGAAAATACCCGTGAACCCTTATTCCGTTTCCGGGCAATACATAGTGTGAGCACAGAAACGGACGGCGACATCATTCGCCGCGCACGGGAAAACCCGGCGTTGTTTGGGGAACTATATGACAGGCATGCCGCGGTGCTTTACCGGTATGCCGCCCTGCGGGCCGGAGAGTTCGCAGCAGATGATGTCATCGCCGATACCTTCCTGATCGCGTGGGAGCGGCTGGAAAGCTATGACCTGGCCTATGACGATGCGCGGCCATGGCTCTTCGGTATCGTCACCAATCTGCTCCGTCGGCATCACCGGACCGAAGCCCGGATTCTAAAGGCTGCCGCCAAATCCGCCCTGCGAGATTCCGTGGCCGATGAATCCGACCGGGTGGCGGCGGAAACGGACGCGCTGGCCGCGACCGGACAGATTGCCCTGGCCTTGAAGGCGATGCCTGCGATCGACCGGGACACGCTGCTGCTCTACGCCTGGGGCGACCTGACCTACGAAGGCATCGCCGCGGCCATGGACGTACCCGTCGGTACCGTCCGCTCCCGTTTGAACCGAGCCCGCCGCACCCTGCGGACCGAGCTGGCTCCTGCCCGGATTGAAGACATAGGAGAAGAAGCATGGACGAGATGACACTGCTCCGGGAAATGCGCCGCAACACCACCGATCCGTTGCCTGCAACCCTGGACCGCCACCGCCGTAAGGTAATGGCGGGTATAGGGGCCCTGCCCTCCGGGACAGAAACCGTGCGGCCAAGGCGCGGCCAGGGAAAGGTGCGCAGCCGCATTGCACTGATCGCTGCCGCCGCCGCCTTTCTCGCCGGGGTAATGGTGACGGCCGACGTCGTCCTGCCGGATCGCGCGCGCCTCAGTGCAGAAGCCGCACAGGTACTCAACGCTGCGGCTGAAGCATCCATCAGGACCGCTGATCCCGTTCTTTTGCCCGGCCAGTACCTGAAGATTGAAATCAAGGAGCAGGGACTGGCCGGCACTGTTGTCGACGGTTCACAGCTCCAATGGGAGGTGATCACCGGCAGCCAGCTCTACATTCCGGCGGACCCTGCGGATGAATGGGTGTGGAACCGGGAAGACCGGATTCCGAGTGAGTCGGCGCCGGAGGTAGTAAAGGAGGCCCATCGCCTCCAGCCGACCGTGGATCCCAAGAGCTACGCCGAGTTGGTGGGAGTGATCCGCGCCCCGGGTGGGGACTTCTACAACACTGGTTACACGATTCTCGGCGCGCCGTTGGCCGATACGAGCAGCCTGCCCCGTGACCCGCAGAAACTGCTGGACCTGGCCTACGAGCGAACGAAGGACCGCAAGGATCCGGATATCAAGGCTTTCGAGGCGATCGTTGAGGCGTTGCGCACCGGCGCTGTTCCGGCGGATCTGCGGGCCGCACTGTACCGGGCCGCCGCACTAATTCCCGGCGTCGACGTGCTCGACGGAGAGACCACCGTGGACGGCAGAATAGGGATTGCCATCGGTATCCCGGGTCCGGGCGGCATATCCCGCAGTGATTTGATTATTGATCCGGACTCGGGCCTGGTCATCGGCGAACAGGTGGTCCTGCTGCAGGATTACGACGGCGCCGAGGCCGGCACCGTGGAGATGTGGCGGTCAGTGCGTACTTCCGTGGTGGATTCGGCCCCATAGGGACGTTACCCCGCGGAGCCTGGCCGTTAGCTTCGGGTTGTAAACCGGACCTGGATCCGTTGGAGTTCAGCGCGTGGAAGGACGGCAGTCACGACGCCGCCGCCTGCGAGCCGGGCTCCGACGCCGTACACGAACGGGTCGGTATCGACCTCTGCACCGGGTACCTCGACGCCGTTGATAACGGTGCTGGCCCGGCCGTTGACCATTCGGCCGGTTACAACGGGGGCATGCTGCTCCAAGGGATCGCCGCCGGGCCAGAGCTCTTCCCGGTACTGGTTCATGAGGATGTAGTTGACATGGTCGGCCAGGAGGCTCTGAACCGAAGAGCGCTCGGACCGTTCGCGGTGCCAGGTGGTTCGCACGGCCTCCCACAGCTGCGGATAACGCATCCGCTCCACCTCCTCAATCAGCCATTGGGGCCGGGGCCATGGCGGCACTTCCTCGATTGCCCTGCGGGTCTCCTCGTCGAGGTCCGCGAGGTTCACCGGGTCGGAGCGGTCATCCGGGTTGCGCCAGAGCGTGTAGGAGATGCTTGCTGTCATTTCGCTGTACCCGCGGTAATCCAGAACGGACATCACGCTGACGGAGTCCGTGTCCTCCAGCGACGGCTGGGGCATAAGTCCCAGCACCGGAATGGGCATGCGCTTCAGGTTCTCCACCCATTCAGCACGGGGGTCGGGGGCGTCTTCGGGCAGAATGCCAACCACTCTCATGCCCAGACTATGAACCACACGAGGGCACCTGTAAACGGGTGCCAGTGGCCTAGTAGTGAGCGGACAGCAAAGGTCAAAAATGACCCGACTGGACGCTTTTCTTTATCCGTTCGTCGAAGGTGGTGTCCATCGCCCGGCACGTTGAGCTGCTTTCGCCATCGCCGCGGGCGGCATCGCCCTTAGCAGCGCATTGCGCATTCGGACGGCCAAGGGGGAAGATGTCTGGGCAACCTCGCCCATGAGGCGCGACTGTCGCCAGATCGGAGTCGCCCGTTTCCGGCGAAGGGCACTGTATCGAATGAGCGCGGTGTCTAGGTCACCGTCCCGCAACAGCGGCGTCGAGCGCCAGGAACGCGTTGCCGAACAGGGTCAGACCTGCCCCAACAGCGGCAGGCTCGGCGCGTTGCTCGTACACAACCACCTCGTGCCCGTCAGCCGCCAGCGCTACGGCGGCCGTCAGGCCACCGATCCCTGCTCCGATGATCCCCACGCGCCATGCCATGGCGGCCAGTCTACGGAGGCAACT
Organism: Arthrobacter sp. MDT1-49-2; assembly: GCF_059090185.1. Lineage (NCBI taxonomy): Bacteria > Bacillati > Actinomycetota > Actinomycetes > Micrococcales > Micrococcaceae > Arthrobacter > Arthrobacter sp. MDT1-49-2. The sequence continues at coordinate 55,741 of NZ_JBNHFK010000005.1, read as the reverse complement.
ACTTGTTCCTCAGTCCCGCGACTGGCGCTTTTCGGTGGTGACAAACCCTGCTTCACCCGAGTTTGATGAGGTTTTGGGACGTGCTGAGGACGACCCAGCATCCGACGGCCACATTAGTGGCGGTCTTACTGCCACGCGGGGCTGCCCGCATCCTGCTCATGATCAGAACGGTGCACAGCATGAGGCCAAGGGTGCTGGATGTGACCACGAGAGCCTCAGGCCATCCCCACGGCACCACCGCTCCCCCGGGAATGACAATCAGAAACATAACTAAGCACACCCATGGAAACCAGCGGCCATCAGTACGCGCGCGGTCCTGCGCATCGGCTGCGGCTTTGAGTGAAGCAGCGCCATATTCTGGTTCGGTCATGGTTCCGCATCCGTCCGCCTGCGTCCGCGCCGCCGTAGGGCAGGTGACTAGGCTGGGGGCATGGCAACAGTAATCCTCGTGCGGCACGGCCGCACCACCGCCAACGCCTCCGGGCTGCTGGCCGGCCGCACCCCCGGCGTCGAACTCGATCAGGTGGGCCGCGACCAGGCCGCCGCCACCGGTGACCGGCTCGCCGTCGTTCCGCTCATCGGTGTGGTGTCCAGCCCGCTCGAGCGCTGCCGGCAGACCGCGCAGTTCATCCTCGACCGCCAGACCGGCACACCGCACACCCCGGTCGAGGACGGCCTCACCGAATGCGACTACGGCGCCTGGCAGGGCCGCACCCTCGGAGACCTGGCCAAGGAGGAACTCTGGAAAACGGTGCAGTCCTCACCCTCCGCCGTCACCTTCCCCGGCGGCGAGTCCATGGCCGCGATGCAGGCCCGCTCGGTGGCCGCCATCCGCCGGCACGACGCCGCGTTCGAGGCCGAGCACGGGCCGGGCGCCGTGTGGGCGGCGGTGAGCCACGGGGACATCATCAAGTCGGTCCTCGCGGACGCGCTCGGCATGCACCTGGATATGTTCCAGCGCCTCAACGTGGGTCCGGCGTCCGTGTCCATCGTCCATTACGGCACCGGGCGGCCCACCGTCCTCGCCACGAACACCGACGCCGGCGATCTGTCCTGGCTGGCGGCGCACGCTCCCTCGGAGGATGCGCCGGTGGGCGGCGGCGCCGGGCAGGCACCGCCGGCGCAATGAGCCTAGAGTAGTTCCATGCCTACAACCGTTCACGATTTCGACTGGCCGGACCGCGTTGTCATCGGCACCGTCGGCGTCCCGGGCCAGCGCACCTTCTATCTGCAGGTTCGCACCGGGAAGCAGATGGTCAGTATTGCCCTGGAAAAACTGCAGTCCGCCCAGCTTGCCGAGAAGATCGATGAGATCCTCGACCAGCTGATGACCGTCGACGGCAACCCCTTCCACGTTCCCGCGAGCACTCCGCTGGAACTGGTGGACAATGACGATCTCGATCCGGTGGAGGAACAGTTCCGCGCCGGTGTGATGAGCCTGGGCTGGGACCCGACGACGGCGCAGGTGGTCATCGAGGCGTACCCGCTCGGCGAGGTGGATGAGGACGACGACGGCCTCCTCGAGGATGACGACGACGAGGCCGACGACGCCGAGGAGGTGCTGCGGGTGCGGATGCCGGTCGGCACCGCCCGGGCCTTCGCCAAGCGCACCCGCGAAGTGGTGGGCGCCGGGCGTCCGCTCTGCGTGATCTGCGGCCAGCCGATGGACCCCGACGGGCACATCTGCGAATTCCCCGAGCCCTGATGCCGGCTCCGGACCTGGGCACCGGCGAGCTGACACTCACCGGCCGGCTCACGACGGCGTCCAATGCCACCTTCCTGGGCAGCATCGGCGACGCCGCGGTGGTCTACAAACCGATTGCCGGCGAGCAACCGCTCTGGGACTTTCCCGACGGATGCCTGGCCCACCGCGAAGTGGCGGCCTATCTGGTCTCCGAAGCGCTGGGCTGGAACATCGTGCCGCGCACCTGGCTGCGGGACGGGCAGTTCGGCGAGGGCATGGCCCAGCTCTGGCAGGAGACCGACCCGGAGCAAAACGCCGTCGATCTGGTCCCGGAGGAGGACGTGCCGGACACCGGGTGGAAAGAGGTCCTGCAGGGACAGGACGACACCGGCCGGATTGTCTCGCTCATCCATGAGGACACGGCGGTGCTGCGGCGGATGGCGGTGTTCGACGTCCTGGTCAACAATGCCGACCGCAAGGGCGACCACGTTCTGGCGATGCCCGGCGGGCACCGCTACGGGGTGGACCACGGGCTGACCTTCCATCAGGAGCACAAGCTGCGCACCGTGCTGTGGGGCTGGATCGGGGAGGCGCTCAGCGCCGAGGAACTCGCCGGCATTGACCGGATTCTCTCGGGACTGGACGACGAGCTCGGCCTGCAGCTGGCAACGCTGCTCACCGCCGACGAGATTGCGGCGTTCGCCGCCCGCTGCACCCGGCTGCGTTCAGCCGGGATGTTTCCGGCTCCGACCGGCGGCATGCCGGCGGTACCCTGGCCGCTGTTCTGATCCTCCGCTGCACTGCTATTGCACGGCACCAACATATTGCACCGCACAAACGCATGAGGGGCCCTGCCAATCGGCAGGGCCCCTCACGGTTTGTTCCGCAGTTCCGCAGCGAAGGAGTTACACGTCCTGCCGGGTTCGGTTCATGATCTTGGACCGCAGCGTCAACGCCAGCACAACGAGGAGCAGTGCGTAGAGCACCAGCGGGATGGGTCCGGTGACAAACACGGAGTAATCACCGTTGGAGGAGAGCAGCGCGTCCCGCATGCTCGTTTCCGCCAGCGGACCCAGCACCACACCGATCATCAGCGGAGCCAGCGGCATCCCGTGACGGCGCATGAGGAAGCCGACCAGGCCGAGGCCGAGCAGCATCAGCAGATCGAACACCGCCCCGGACGTGGCGTAGACACCCAGACCGCAGAAGACCGTAATCCCGGCGTACAGGTACGGGGCCGGGATGAGGAGCAGCTTGGCCCACAGCCCGGCGAAGGGCAGGTTGATGATGAGCAGCACGATCATTGCAATGAAGAAGCTGGCCAGCAGCGCCCACACCAGGTCCGGCGAGCGGTCAAAGAGCAGCGGGCCCGGCTGCAGCCCGTACTGCTGGAACGCGGCGAGCATGATCGCCGCTGTCGCCGAGACCGGCAGGCCCAGCGCCAGCAGGGCTCCCATCGCGGTGCCCGTGGTGGCGTTGCCCGCAGCCTCCGGAGCGGCCAGGCCGCGGATGGCGCCCTTGCCGAACTTCGGCTCCTTGCGGCGGCGGTCAATGCGCCGCTCCACGTCGTAGGAAATGAAGGTCGGAATCTCGGACCCGCCGGCCGGGATAACGCCGAAGGGCAGGCCGATGGCGGTGCCGCGGGCCCATGCCGGTGCTGCCTCCTTCAGCTCGGCGCGGGAGAGGAAGGGCCGGCCGGCGGAGCTGATGCGCTTGCCGGTCGGATCGCGGCGGATCCTGGAGGCGATATGGAATACCTCGCCCAGCGCCAGGATGGCTACGGTGACGGTAATCAAGGAAATGCCGTCAAACATCTGGGGCGCACCGAAGCTGAAGCGTTCCGCACCCGAGAACGGATCGATGCCCACCGTGGCGATGCCAAGACCGATCACCAGTGCCGCGAGGCCCTTCACTACGGAGTCCGAGACCACCGAGGAGGTGGCGACGAACGCGAACAGGGCCAGTGCAAAGAACTCGGCGGGGCCGAAGTTCGCTGAGAAATCCGCGAGTGCCGGAGCCAGGAAGACGACGAGGACGGAGGCGATCATGCCGCCGATGAAGGCGCCGATGGCCGCGGTGGCCAGCGCCTGCGGGGCCCTGCCGTCCTTGGCCATTTTGTGCCCCTCGAACGTGGAGGCGATGGCCGAAGCCTGCCCCGGGGTGTTCATGAGGATGGCCATGGTGGAGTCGCCAAACATGCCGCCGAAGTACACGCCGGCGAACATGATGAACGCGGCCGTCGGGTCGAGGGCAAAGGTGATGGGCAGCAGCAGGGCCACGGCCATCGAGGAACCGAGGCCGGGCAGGACGCCGACGGCAGTGCCCAGCAGGCAGCCGACAAGCACCCACAGCAGGTTCATCGGGGTCAGTGCGGAAGAGAAGCCTTCCGCCAAGAGGTTGAGTGAATCCATGTTAGAAACCGCCTCCAAGAATGCCGGAGGGAAGGTTCAGTCCCAGGCCGACCGAGAATGCCAGGTAGATTGCGCTGCTGATCAGCAGGGCGAATGAGACGTCGAACAGCGGGCGGCGGCTGCCGAAACCCTTGGCCACGAACCAAAACAGCAGGGCGGCGCCGATAATCCAGCCCAGTGTTTCCAGGGTCAGGGCGAACAGCAGGAAGCCTCCGGCCGACCAGAGGACTGCGGACCAGTCCGTGAAGGTTCGGTAGGTCCGTGCGGAGGTCTCGGTGGGATGTTCCGGCGAGCGCACGTAGTGCAGCGCCAGCAGCACGGCCAGGACGTACCCGGCAACCATCAGGATGCCGGGGAAGAACCGCGGACCGGGGAAGTCCACGCCCTCCCCCACGTCCATCGTCAGGATGCCGACCAGCAGATAGGTGCTGAAGAGCACCATGAGCAGGGACAGGAGCAGCCCGCTGCGGCCGTCCCACCATGAGGTCCGGCCGGCCGGCGTCGTCTCTGACGTGCTTGTTTCGGGCCGCTGCGGTTCCGCCATGCCGGCGGACGGGGACACTGGAGTACTCATCAGCCGATCTCCTTCACGAGTTCGCCGATGCGCTGCTGCTCGGAGATCATGAATTCATCGAACTCGTCTCCGGACAGGTACACATCGACCCATTTGTTGCGCTCCACGGCGTCCTTCCATTCAGGGGTCGCGATGGTTTCCTCGATCAGGGTCCGAAGCTCCGTGAATTCCTCATCCGTGATGCCCGGAGGAGCGAGGATGGCCCGCCAGTTGGCCAGGTCCACCTCGTAGCCCTGCTCGGTCAGGGTGGGGATGTCGACGCCGTCCAGCCGCTGCGGGGCGGCAAGCCCGAGTGCGCGCAGGCGTCCGGAGTCAATCTGGTCCTCCACGTCCTTGTACCCGGATGTGGCGGCCTTGGCGGTATCCGTGATGAGTGCCTGGGCTGCCTCGCCGCCGCCGGATTTGGGAATGTACGTGGTGTCGGAGGGGTCCACGCCGGCAGCTAGCGCGAGTTCGGTCATGACCAGCTGGTCAAAGGTGCCGCCGCCGGTCCAGGCGATCGCCGCCGGGTCGGCCTTCCATGCCTGCACCAGGTCATCGAGGGTCTTGTATGGGGAGCTGGCCGGAACCACCACGACGTCGTACTCCTCCACCACGCGCGCGATGGGCCGCACGTCGTCGTGCGTGACCGCGGAGTCCAGCTGCGCGACGCCGGCGACCAGGCCGGCGCCGGTGACCATCAGGTTGTTGGCCTGCCCGGACATGGTGGAGAGCTGGCCGAGGCCGATGGTGCCCGCAGCCCCGGGGATGTTCACTACCTGGGTGTTGTTCACCAGGCCGTTGGCGCGCATGGCCTGCTGCTGCTCGCGCATGAACATGTCCCAGCCTCCGCCGGCACCCGCGGGGGCAATCAGGGTGAGATTGGCACGAATGTCCGATCCGCCGGAAGCGGACTGGATGGAAACGAAGGTGGCCAGGCCGATCGTGGCAGCAGCCACGATGCCATAGACGGCCATAAAGACCGGATGCTTGCGACGTGCGCCGGACCCGGCTCGATCTGGTGATGAGCTCACGAAATCAACTGTCCTTAGTGGGGGTGGTAGAGACTAAAAGCCGGCCGGTACTCAGCGTTGAGCCGACCACCTAATGACCCTAAGTGATCTGCGTCATATTGAGGGAGTCGGTCTGCTCGCCCCGCTTAATAAATTGCCGAGGTTTTGCTTTTTTCTACTTGGCGTGGAGAACCTGAAGGACAAATTCGCTCCCAAAGGTGAACCGTCGTCCTGTTTTACCCCTCCTACCCCGGAGTATTCATGACCGTCATTGTTGCCCGCACCAGCACCCCCGAGGGCGAAGCTGCACTAGCCGCCTCGCTCGAAGAAGCCCGACGCCGTCAGGAGGACCTGGTGGTTTTCAATCTCGAGGGCACGCAGCTTGATCCCGAGGGCACTGAGCTCCAGGGCGTTCCGGTCACCTACCGGCTGCCGGATGCCCGTGACCGCGATGCCGTGGGAGATTTCCTCAACGCCGCCGAAGAGGTCGGCGCCTCGGCCGTAGTGATCGGGGTGCGGCACCGCAGCAAGGTGGGCAAGTTCCTGCTCGGCAGCGCGGCGCAGCAGATCCTGCTCGAGGCCAATGCGCCGGTGATTGCGGTGAAGTCCCCTCAGTCCTAGGGAACAGGGAACGACGACGGCGGGACGCCGGAACGGCGGGCGGCAGGAACACTGCGGCAGGAACACCACGGCAGCCGCCGTGCTTTCCCGACCAGCTCCACCGCCGTCACGTCCGGCCGTCGCGGTTTTTGATCGATCATTTCCCTACCGGCTTCCGCATCTGCGTGGAGACGGTCTCATACCCCAGGGACTCATACAGGTCACGGGCCACGGTGTTGTAGCCGAACAAGTTGAGGCCCAGCGTCACAGCGCCCTGTTCGGCCGCGGCACCCTCCGCCAGCTGCATTGCGGCACGGCCGTAGCCCTTGCCCCGATGGCCATCATGAATCTCGATATCCGACACCCACCACGCGTCTGCGCTGTCTTGTGTTTGCGAAATCCAGAGGTACCCGACGATTGTGGACTGTCCGTTGTCATCGCGAGCGACGACGTCGTACACCAGGTGTGCCCGGGCGCGATCTTTCCGTCCGGGAACGAGCCGCCATCCCGGCCCGCGCTTTTCGGGCCGCCACTTCAGCGGATTCGCCTGACTCAATGCGTGATTGCTCGTAGCTCCGGCGGGTTTCCTCCAGCCATGCGGGGAGTCTGTCGGCCGGCATCGCACGCAGTTCAATGGTCATTCGATCACTCTAGGGCGGTGTGCCACGGTGCGGGGCCAAGGCCCTGCCTCCCGCGTCCGCGTCCGGGCCGGGCAAGGACTCTGGGAGACTGGGGCTGACGGTGAGCGCAAGCGGGAGGACATTGGATGCCGACGACGACGTGGGAGCGGCTGCCGGAGGCCCGGCGCAACGCGGTGATCAGCGCGGCAGAGGATGAGTTTTCCCGGCACGGCTTCTCCGGGGGCAGCCTGAACGTCATCGCCCGCGAAGCGGGTGTCGCCAAGGGCAGCCTGTTCCAGTACTTCCGCGACAAATCGGACCTGTACGCATACCTGTCCGAGCGCGCCAGCGTCCGCATCCGGGCGGACATGGAGGTGGTGATCCGGTCCCTCGACTGGAGCCGCGGGTTCTTCGTTCCGCTGCGCGAGCTGGTGGTGCTGTGGGAGGAGTACTTCCATTCCCACCCCCTGGAGCTCGCCATGACCGTGGCGGTCAACGTGGAACCGGAGCGGTCCGCGCGGATGGCGGTCCGCCAGGTCGCCAATGAGCACTACGCCGCCGTGCTGCGGCCGCTCTTGGCCGGCGCTTCCGAACGGGGTGACCTGCGTCCGCAGGCAGACCTCGAGGCTTTCCTCGCCCTGTTGCTGGTGCTGCTGCCCCACATCGCACTGGCCCCGCACAGCCCGGGCCTGGATCCGGTGCTGGGGTTGAGCAGCACGGCCCGGCGGGAACGGCATACCGCCGTCGAGCGTTTGGTCGCGGTGCTCGAGGCCGCGTTCGGTCCGGAATAACCCCGACGGGGTGTGGCCGCCCGCGATCCGGCGGTAGTCAGCGCGGCGGCAGCTGGGCGAGCCAGCCGGTCATCGCCTCCAGGGGCGCGTGCCACCCGCGGTCGAGCATCAGGTCGTGGCCCAGGCCGGGGAAGGTGAGGACGGGGGCTGCGTAGCGGGATGCGGTGCGGCGCACGTCGGCCAGCGGCACGAGGGCGTCATCCGGAGTGGCGAGCACCAGCACCGGTGCGTCGCCGCGCGGCTGCCCCGGCGGCCGGTGCATCAGCAGCTGGTACTGGGCCAGCGGCGACTCCGGCCCGCACCGGTCGGCCAGCCGCTGGGCTTCGGGGCCGGGGAGCTGGTTGAACAGGTACTCCGGGCGCAGCGGCAAGGACCGGCCGAGGAACAGGCGGGCCGCGTCTCCGGGGTGGCGGCGGGCAATCGCCAGCAGGGAGCCCACGGCAGGGTGGGCCGGTACGGGAGCCACCAGGACACCGGCCCGGGCGGCGTACCGGGCCAGCGCCAGCTGCACCACGAGCCCGCCCAGGGAATGTCCCACCAGCACCGGACGCCGGGGCAGGCTGGCTGCCGTGTGGACGACGTCGTCGACGTAGTGGCTCAGGCGTGCCGTCCGCAGCGGCCCCCGGCTCGTGCCGTGGCCGCGCAGCGAGACAGCGTAGGCCGGATGGCCGGCAGCGGCCGCAGCCTCCAGCCAGTGGGACCAGCACCACGCTCCGTGTCCGAGCCCGTGCACGAACAGCAGCGGCTCTTTCTCCGGCACACCGGGTGCCGGAAGCGAGTGGAGCAGCTCCAGGCCGCGGGGACCGGTGCTGCGTGTCGGAGTGTTGATGTTGATCGTCACAGTCGGGCAGTCTACAGTGACACACATCACATGACCACCGGTCATATTCACAGCCCTGGAGCGCCAATGACGACATTCCACAGCACGTCCTCCGCAGACAATCTCAGCCGCAGCGACCGCGGGCGCGTGTGTATCATCGGCGCCGGCTCCTCCGGCATCACGGCCGCCAAGGTGCTCCACGAACGGGGACTGGACTTCGACTGCTTCGAGCTTTCCGACCGGGTGGGCGGCAACTGGGTATGGGGCAACAGCAACGGCGTGTCGGCGTCATACAAGTCCCTGCACATCAACACCTCCCGCAGCCGGATGGAGTTCAGTGACTTCCCGATGCCGGAGACCCTGCCCAACTTCGCCCGCCACGACCAGATCGCCGCGTACTTTGACGCCTACGTGGACCACTTCGGGTTCCGGGACAAGATCACCTTCACCACCGGCGTGGAGCAGGTACGCCCGCTCCCCGGCGGCGGCTTCGAGGTGCGACTGGACAGCGGGGAGACCCGGTTCTACGGCTCGGCCATGGTCGCCAACGGCCACCACTGGGACCCCCGGATGCCGGAGCCCGGCTTCCCCGGCACGGAGACCTTCACCGGCGAGCAGATGCACTCCCACGACTACAAGGACGAGCAGCAGCTCGTCGGCAAGAGGGTCGTGGTGCTCGGCATGGGCAACTCGGCCATGGACATCTGCACGGACGCCAGCTATCACGCGGCCGAGACTTACCTTTCCCACCGGCGCGGGGTGCACATCATTCCCAAGTACGTCTTCGGCAAGCCCTATGACGAGATCGCCGGGAATGAGAGGATCCCGTCCTGGGTCCGCTGGCCCGTCGCCCGGCTGCTCATGCGCGCCGCCACCGGTCCCATGTCGCGCTACGGCCTGCAGGAGCCCGACCACAAGTTCGCCCAGGCCCACCCGACCATGTCCAGCCGGGTGCTCGACCGGCTGGCGCACGGCGCCGTCGTCCCCAAGCCCACCATCCAGCGGTTCGACGGCGACGACGTGGTCTTCGCCGATGGAAGCCGCGTCGCGGCCGATCTGGTGGTCTACTGCACCGGGTACAAGATTTCCTTTCCCTTCTTCAGCCGTGACTTCCTTGACCCCGGCGGAGACAACGAGGTCAGGCTCTACAAGCGGATGTTCCACCCCACGGTGCCCGGACTGTATTTCATCGGACTGGTCCAGCCGCTCGGGGCGATCATGCCGATCTCGGAGCGGCAGTCCGAGCTCGCCGCAGACCATCTCCAGGGCCGCTACGCCCTGCCGGAACCGGAGGAGATGAACGCGGAGATCGGCCGCCACCGGAAGGCGGTCGCCAAACGGTACGTCACCAGCAAACGGCACACCATCCAGGTGGATTTTGACGATTACATGCGTGCCCTGCGCACCGAGCGTCAGGCCGGGGCGCGGCGCGCCGCAACTGCCCAGGCCGCATCCCACCGTGTGGCGGCCTGACATGGCCGGGACTGAGCAGCACTCACGCCGCGTCGCCGTCGTCAGCGGTGCCGGCCGCGGCATCGGACACGCCACCGCGGCCCTTCTGCTGCGCAACGGATGGCGGGTCGGTGCCTTCGACTTCGACACCCAGGGCCTTGCTGACCTCAAGGACATCGCTGCAGCGCACGGCACGACTGTCGTCACCGGACCGCTCGATGTCTGCGACCCCGTGCAGTGGCGCGACGCACTGGCCTCCGTGTGCGAGGACCATTTGGACCTGCTGGTCAACAACGCTGGGCTGCTGGCTGCCGGGCCGTTTGTCGATACCGATCTTGAACGGCACCGGGCACTCGTGAACGTCAACGTTCTCGGCACCATCAACGGCGCCCACACTGCGTTCCCCTACCTGAAAAACGCCGTCCGGCCGGTGCTGCTCAATCTGGGATCCGCTTCGGCCATCTACGGGCAGCCTGATCTTGCCACCTACTCGGCCACGAAGTTCGCGGTCCGCGGGCTGACCGAGGCGCTGGAACTGGAATGGGCGGAACATGGCATTGCCGTGCTCGACCTGTGGCCGCTGTTCGTCAACACCGGGATGGTCAAGGGCGTCAGTATCGGAGCCATCCAGTCGTTCGGCGTGCGGTTGAACGAGACCGACGTTGCTGCCGCCGCTGTCGCTGCCGTGGAACGCAGCATCAAGGCCCGCAACCGGAGGTGGCCCCGGAACGTCCACCGCGCCGTCGGCATTCAGGCCCGCGTCCTCGCTGCGACGGCCCAGATATCTCCGAACTGGGCCAACCGGCTCCTCACCGAGCGCCTCACCCGGCGTCGGGATGCCCGCTGATAGGTCCCGGCGGCATGAACGTTGGCAGAAGCTATAAACGTCTGAACCTGCCATCCTGGTGACCGCCGAACTGACGCTCACCAGCCGCAATACGACGGCGTCCTACGCCCCCTTCCAGGGCAGCATCGGCAGTGCCGCCGTCGGGTACAAGCCGATTGCCGGCGAGCAGCCGCTGTGGGACTTTCCCGACGGAAGACTAGCGCATCGCGGGGTGGCGCCTATCTCGTCTCGGAGGTGTCGGGCGGGAACATCGTGCCGCGCACCCGGCAACGGGACGGACAGTTCGGCGAAGGCATGGGTCAGTGCTGACAGGAGACCCACCCGGAGCAGGACCTGGTGCCGACCGACAAAATGCAGAAATATACTTTCCGTCGCATTGCGGGCTATTATCCCGGGAAGAATTCCAGAAGCCGCAGAAGAGCGTCCGCCACGCCTAGGAGGCGCCTTAGCAGTGGTAGCCACCAAAATTTACACGTGTTGACGTGGGTCGCGCCGAGTAAATCAGTTCTGGACGGGAAGCGACGGCGCCTAGGGCCAGACTGAGTCCCGCCACCGCGCCAAGCCCGCAACCGGGCATCGCACATGGATGGAGAACCAACGCACCGCCTAGGGATAGCCCGAAGCCGCCGCTGCCGGTGCCAGGGCAGAACGAGTATGGAGAACAGCGCCCAACAAGCGCCTGCTATTGAGGCACCTGCACGGATTGCAGTAATGATGACGAGCAAGGTTTCAATGTTCACGGGTCGAAACGCTACGGACCATCCGGGCAAGGAGTATCGCCCCTAAGATGCAGACGTAGATATCTTTGAGTCTTCTTTTTCAGACTTCGCCTAGCCGCTTCCTCCTCCCTGAACGACATACAGGTGAGCCGCTACCGAGCAGAGTCAGCAAGGGCCCCCGTATCTGTGCCGAACCCAGCCCCCGGGCGAGTCCGACGAAATGGCGCCCGCGATGGTTTCACTGGGACCGTCGTGCGTGCCGCAGGTAAACCGGCGATGCACCCCCGTAGAGTGACGCCATGATCAACGTTGATGCGCCCCTGCCTGAAGACCTCTTCGTCGCTCTTCCCGGAGAGGACGCTGTCATGGGCCACGATATAGCGGTCAGCTGCGAGCGATGGCAGGGCGCTCTCAGCACGCGCGGTTTGCCGCCGCTGCAAGGTGTACTGGCAGGCCCGGGCATCAAGAAGGTTTCCCGTGCGGATGTATTCGAGTTGGGCGGCCGTGAGATCACCCCGTCCAATGCATTCCAGCTTCTGTACTATTCACTCGCCTGGGGTCTCGGCGGCAGAGCACCACGCTTGCATCAGCGTCTGAACGCCCTCGCCGCCCATCAGGACAGAGCCGAAGAGCTGCTGGTCGAAGCTTGGCAGGCGGTCAGGAGCGGAGAATCTGCACAGGACGTCTACGGTTTGCTGACCACGAACCGGGGCGCGGGACGCATTCCATGGTTCGGCCCGGCTTTCTCCACCAAGTTCCTCTACTTCGCCCAGGGCCAGGAAACCCCACCCCGCTACCTCATCCTCGATCAGGTGGTTGCCCGCAACCTATCCGATGTCTGGCCCGGCGCTCCGAAGACTGCATGGTTCCCGGACACCTACGCCCGCTACTGCGCCGTGGCCGGCTCTTGGGCAGAGCAGGCCACGGAACGCTTGGACGGTGCACGCAAAGTCCGTGCCGACGAAATAGAGTTCGTGCTCTTCAAGCGCAGGTAGAGTGAGGCTGAATCGGGGATGAGGCGTGCGGCGGGATACCGACGGTTCCCTGGCCGCCGTTCTATTCACCTGTCCTACTTAATGGGTTCCCCGAAGTAGAGAACAGTTCCCTTGACCTGATTACGTGTCGCGAACTGACCCCCTGAAATAGCGGCACGTGGCACCTGGATAGCGAAGCGTCCAGTAGTTTCAATCCCTGTCTTGGCAATGATTTCGGGCTGTCCGATCCAGTCCTCTTCCATCACGACCGCCGAGTTGTCGTCGTTCCATATGTCGTAGATCCGTCCGTCGCTGCCGATGAAGACCGGCATAACAGATGCTGTTGGAGACACGGGGTCCCCTGCATCCTCACCTGGAAGGTTTTCATTCACTACCGAGGTCATGCGGCCGAGCACGTAGTCCCATCCGTCCTTGACCTCGTTATATGGGTTCTCGGCGAGGACCAATGCCGCACCCCCAGTCGTTACCGTCTCAGTCACAGTCACATCCCATCGGCTCTTGGCAGAAGACGTAGCCAGTGTTCCGAAAGCGAATGGGCGGGATGCTGTGCCGTCCTGCTTAGGGGCTGAAGTCTGTGCGCTTGGTGCACTGGAGGCAGACGCCTCAATGACCGCTTTATCCGCTGACGCGGGGCCCGTGTCGCCACAGCCAGTGACCACCATGGCACTGAGTGCGGCAACGACAACAATCTTCAAATACTTCAAGGGTCCTCCGGTAAACGTGCGATGTGAACAGGTTTCACTATCGGCCGTTTACCCGAGGATGTGAGGGGCCTACTTCGCTATCTGCGGTGGCGGTTACCCATCCACATTGAAGATTCTGCAGCGAGGGCTCCGAACGGTTTCAGATGATTCCTGGTCACTGCGCTTCGCCGTACAACGCAATCATTAACCCGTGCCCTGACTATCCGTCAACGGCACCCGCCCAGCAGCACAGCACTACCCCTCCGCAGCGCGTTAGAGCCAGCGTTAGAACAGAGACAGTTCCGAGCATGGTCGCCCCTTCGCATTCCGCACTTTTCTGTTCGCGTGCTTGGTTCCGACTATTCGGTGTGGTCGCTTCTAACCGCTAAAGCAACTTCAGCGAGTAACCCGAGTTCTGAAATCACCGCAAATTTAGGCCCACCAATTCACGTGCGAACCGGAACCTGCCGATACCCTCAAGCAATGACCGAGACGCACGAGTTAGATAACCAGGGATCGAGCTTCACCCAAGTATTGGACGCTGCGGCGAAGCTACCCGGTGCGAGGATCAACAGAGCCGCCTATCTGAGAACCGCGCTCAAGCGCCACTGCACCGAGGAACAGATCAACAGGGCTATCGCCGACAGCCCAGCGGCGGCGGGTATTCCACTCAAGGTCATCACCGAGATCGCCAACACATCCATCGCGTATGAAACGAGCAAGGTCACCGGCCTCTCAACCCTCTCCGGCATTCCCGGCGGTCTGGCCATGATCGGCACTGTCCCAGCCGACCTAGCACAGTACCTGGGTCACATGCTGCGGATCTCCCAGAAACTCGCCTACATCTACAGCTGGCCTGATCTCTTCGCCGACGATGGAGAAGAAATAGATGAGGCAACCCAGAGCATGCTCATCCTGTTTGTGGGTGTGATGTTCGGCGTACAAATGGCCCAAGGTGGAGTAGCAAAGGTCGCCGGTATGGTCGCCGCCAATGTGGCAAAGAAACTACCGCAGCGAGCCCTCACCAAGGGGGTCGTCTATCCGATCGTAAAAAAGGTAGCGAGCAATCTTGGTGTGAGGATGACCAAAAGCCTCTTCGCCAGCGGAGTCGCGAAAGCTATCCCTCTCGTAGGGGCGGTTCTCTCCGGCGGACTCACCCTGAGTACTTTCCTCCCAATGTCCAAGCGGCTGCAGAAACACCTAGCCAGCCTGGAGCTGACCAAACCAGGACACCGGGCTGAAGATGACGAGGTCATCAATAGCGAAGTCGTCCAGCTGGATGGTGTCGGGAACTAGGGAACAAGGCTCAAAATCGGAGGAGCTAGTACCGAACCGCACACGCCGCTGGAAGCTTATCAAGGGGGCGGTAGCGCCCATCCGAGGCAAGGATGTATGCACGTGATTCCTTATTCCCCGAGGCACGAACCCGATCTCTGGGATCCGGACCCCGAAGAACAGAACCATCGTTTTGCACTTGGCCGCGTGGCGGGTGCGTCGCCACAAAATCCGCCCTTCATCGCCATCTGCATGAATCCGTCATTTGCAGACCGGACGCAGTCAGACAAAACCGTTAACCGCCTCGTGAGGGCGAGTACGGACAACAATCACACCGCGTGGATGATGCTCAACCTCTATCCGGAGCGGGCGACTAATGCTTCGAACCTCTCCTCCTATGATCCGAAACTCTCTGAAACAAACTGCGCCGTAATCGAGCACCAACTCCGGAAATACAGTGCCACGGAAGTTCTCGGCGCATGGGGCGATCTGAAGCACCCGACGCTACGGCAAGCGAAGGTGGACGTACTCGACACGCTCAACCAACTCGGGGTCAGGGTGTTCACCTTTGATGAGCTCACGGCCAGAGGAAATCCACGTCACCCGATGCAGCGTCGTCGGGAGCTTCAAATGATGGGCACCAAGCGCTATCTCGTCAGATCCGGCAACCGACTGATGGAACGGGCACCCTAGCGGCCTGAGTACGCAGTTTTACTAAAAGGCGCTTAGTTCTTTCGCCTGTCTGCACAACTTGAGCCCCGGCCAATGCAGTCCTTAGAGCAGCTGCCGGGCATTGGCCCGGGCCAGGTCGATGAGCTCGCGGCCGTTGCCGGCAATCACCGTGCGCAGCGCGTAGACCGCAAACCCGGTGGCCTGCTTCGCGTCGACCTTCGGCGGCATGGACAGCTCCTGCCGCTCCACGGCCACGGAGACCAGCGCGGGACCGTCGTACTCGAACGCCCGGCGCAGTGCGCCTTCGAGATCCTCCGGGCGGGTGACGCTCTCGCCGTGCATCCCCACAGCCTGCGCCACCTTGCCGAAGTCGGGGTTCTGCAGCCCGGTGCCGAAGTTCACGATGCCCGCAGCCTTCATCTCCACCTCCACGAAGCTGAGCGCGGCGTTGTCGAACACCACGATCTTGATCGGGAGGTTGTGCTGCACCGCGGTGAGCAGCTCGCCGAGCATCATCGCCAGGCCGCCGTCACCGGCCAGGATTACCACCTGCCGGTTCCGGTCCACCGCCTGGGCGCCAAGGCCCAGCGGGGTGGCAGCGGCCATGGTGCCGTGCCAGAAGGAGCCGATCAGCCGCCGTCGTGCGCCGACGTGCAGGTGCCGGCACGCCCAGATGACCGGAGTGCCGACGTCGGGCAGGAAGACCGCGTCGTCGTCGGCGAGTTCATCGATCAGGTGGGCCAGGTGCTGCGGGTGGATGGCGCCCGGGCCCTGCTTCTCCAGGTCGTCGAGCTGCTTCCGGGTGCGGCGGTAGTGGTCCAGCGACTTGTCCAGGTGGGTGCGGTTGGACTTGCGCTCGAGCAGCGGCAGCAGCGCCTCCGCCGTCTCCCGCACCCCGCCGACCAGGCCCTGGGTGAGCGGCACGCGGCGGCCGAGCTGCTCGCCGCGGATGTCGACCTGCAGGATCTTCGCGTGCTTCGGATAGAACTGCTGGTACGGGAAGTCGGTGCCGAGCATCAGCAGCGCGTCGCAGTCCTCCATCGCCCGGTAGCCGGACGCGAAGCCCAGGAGCCCGGTCATGCCGACGTCGAACGGGTTGTCGTGTTCGATGAATTCCTTGCCGCGGAGGGCATGCACGATCGGCGCGCCCAGTGCGTCGGCGAGGGCGAGGACCTCCTCGCGTGCTCCCTCGACGCCGGCGCCCGCCAGGATGGTGACCTTCTCGCAGGAGTTCAGCGTGGCGGCTGCCTCCTGCAGCTCCGCCGGGGAGGGCACGGTGACCGGGTCGGTGCGGCGGACGGTGAAGACGCGCTCGTCGACGGCGTCTTCGAGCGCGGTGTCACCGGCCATCACGAGCACGGCGACGCCCCGCTTTTCTATGGCGGTGCGCATGGCGATTTCCAGCAGCCGCGGCATCTGGTCGGCGCTGAGGACCATTTCGCAGAAGACGCTGCAGTCGCGGAACAGTTCGGTGGGGCGGGTTTCCTGGAAGTACTGGCTGCCGATCTCGTCGCTCGGGATGTGCGAGGCTATGGCGAGCACGGGCACCCGGCTGCGGTGCGCGTCGTAGAGTCCGTTGATCAGGTGCATGTTGCCGGGCCCGCAGCTGCCTGCGCATACCGCGAGATCGCCGGTCAGTGCCGCCTCGCCAGCCGCGGCGAACGCCGCCTCCTCCTCGTGCCGGGTGAGCATCCACTCGATGCCCTTCTCCCGGCGGATCGCCTCGGTCACCGCGTTCAGGGAATCGCCCGGCACTCCCCAGATCCGCTGGATCCCGTTGGCGGCGAGGTTGTGGACGACGGTTTCGGCGATCGTGGGCATGCTGCTCCTCGGGTCGGCGCGCTCGATGTGGCCGTTAGTTTAGGCGGCGGGGGCGGGCGGCGCCAGAGGTGGGGCGGGTACGGGGTTGGCTCAACAGCCCGTGTCATTGCGTTTTCCAGTTGATCGGGTGATCGATGAGTTGCAGGATGAGCTGGGCATGAAAATAGCTGGAGCTATTTACTGCCGAGCAAACCGCATCGTCATAGATCACTACTAAACGTGACTAGAGCCCATGTATCGCAAAGATCAGATTTCTGGTGTTATATCTACAAAGCACTTTACGATCGGCCCATCCTATTCAGCATCAGCGGAGCGCCGCTGCCATCGATTGACTCACCCAAAGCTATCATTAGCGGGACAGCATCGACAAAACACTTTAAGGATTTATTTGTTATGGAAGAAAGCGGTAAGAAAATTAGTCGCTCGCGCGACTTGGACGGCATCCAGACCCGAATCAACGAGACGGTTTCTGAATTGGCGAAAACAAACGATTGGATTGGCGGATCTGTTTCGCCAGCGTATATCGCTCGCATACAAGAACTCTTGTCGTCCTCAGCCGCAGCAAACATTCGAGGGGATGCCCTTGAGAAGATTCAACTCGCTTTAAAACCAGCTCTGGCAACTTTGAGCGCCAACCAACAAAATCTAATAGCGGATTTGCAGCCACTTTTCCGGGACACACTGAGTAGCGCCAAGGACTTCAGAGAGGTAGAGGATTCACCCTCGTCCTATTCGGCGGAAATGACGAGTCCAGGAAGTTACTACGAACGGGATGAGGAAGAGGTGGAATCATTTGACGCACTCAATAAAAAGATAGTTCGTCTGATAGAGAAAAACCCCACCTTGAGCCTTGTCTGGCGGGGCCAGCAGGACGCGACCTGGGGGCTGCATAGTGGCCTCTTCAGGCGGCTCATGGCCGTCAACGGGGTCCAACCGCCGGAGAAGAAACCGACGAACCCACAACCCTATCCAGAGGAGGCACAACTCGTCAGAGCGGAGAAGGAGATTCTACGCATAGCGAGGGATGAGTGGCGTCTAGATGGACGGACCGCCCTAGAAATTTTTGCTCGTGTTCAGCATCATGGTGGACCAACGCGACTCATTGATGTAACCAAGAATCCATACATTGGCGCCTGGTTTGCGGTGGAGCACAATGAAGCCCACGACGATAAGCCAGCCCGGCTCTTCGCCATAGCCACGGCACCAGTCATGAAAGATGGTGAGGCGCCCCCCGACAACCTGATTAGACTAGACGCTTCCGGCGGCACACGCGACCCTTTTTGGCACGCGCTTTCGACATCCCAGGACCGACAAGGTGCGGACTGGGGCACGGGTGCGAAGCGACGCATTTGGGTGCCACCCGCCTATGACGACCGAATAGTTGCTCAGAATGCTGGGTTCCTAATGGATGGGGTCCCTATGATGAGCGCGGGAATCGCACCTTACTTTAAGATTGCGTCTGCGAACTCCTATTGGAAAAAGGCGGATCTCCTAGCGGCTTCTTCGATTTATTTGAAGACTGCTAAACCGTCACGAAAGGCCAGCACGAATGGCAAAAACCTTGCACCCACATTCACGTTCCTCATTACCCCCAATGGCAAAGCTGATATTCGACGGGTCCTTGAAGAGCGGTTTTCTTACAAGCATTCAACCATTTATCCGGATATCTCAGGGCTCGCAGACTACTTGCGCAACAATTTTGTTAACACTACTGACTAACCAATTCCGGTGGCACCTGAAACGGTTAAATCGGTATTGAGAGACGCAAAATTCTTTGAGGAAAGGTCCACCGGTATCGGTCGGTTGTCGCGTGCCCTTGAGGGTGGGTGTGGTGCCCGGTACTGATCGGGTGGACCTGGTCGCTAAAGAAACCGGATGAACCGTTGCCGAAACGAAGAGCGCGCCCCGCCACTCGGCAAACCTCGGACACGGCCACCCGCGCCCACGCTTGGCTACTTCCGACCAGCGGGGTATCTAGTTCGCCCGTCAGGTAGCTGGGAGAGCCGAGGGAACCGGCCCTTGGCAGCTCGCCCGAATCGGTCCGCCCAGAAGTCGACGAATCCATCGAGTTCTCCGATGTCCAACGACTCAATGCCCCAAGCGAGCTGCAACCCACCTACTACCCCGTCGAAAGCACTGAAGCCCCGAAACGGTGGTTCCGCTCTTGGATCGTTGTCGAAGTCTCCGCCCATCATTGACATGAATCCGAGTTCGAACCATGAATAGCTCCGAGGGCTGTCGAAGTCAGCGAAGTAGAGGGAGTGGGATCGCGACATACCATTGGCTTCCAGCCGCACTTCGCCGTACGAAATGACATCAAACTGCGCGTCCAGTCCAGGGCTATCCCTTAGCTCAGACACCTGCAAGCGTGCTTCACCCAGCAACAGCGAGACGCCGCCGCCATGCTTGTCTACCGTCGTTGCCGGCGCACCATCGGTAATGTATTCAACAAGTTCCTCCACCAGTGCGGAGTAACCGAGGCGGGCGCTGGCACTCAGGGCCTCGCGCCGCTCGTGTTCCGTCCGTGCCTTTTCACGCTGCGCTTGCTCAGTTGCGCGTGCCTCCAGAACGGCCGACTGAGCTGCCGCTAGCGATGCTGCTCCCTTCGTCGCAGCTTCTTCGCCTGCTCGACGAAGTCGAACTAGCAGATTCGCTGCAGTGGGCCGGGCCTCCGGTGCCTTCTGAAGACACTCGTTGATGATCCAAGACAGTTTGCGGTTTCCGGGCAGCAATGGCGGTACTGTGCCCAGGTGTAGGTCTCGCAGCTCTTCACGCGTGCCAGAGAACGGTCGCTGCCCGCTCAGGAGCTCGTAAGCCATCACTCCAAAGGCATAGATGTCCGTTGCACTAGTCGCCCTCTCGTACCGCCATTGCTCTGGAGCAGCATAGGGGGCCGTCAATGAATCTTTGCGAGTGTCCGTAGCTGTGGCCGCGCCAGCATATCGGGCAATTCCGAAATCGCAAAGCGCCCACTTGCCCTGCCAGTGGAGAACATTGTCGGGTTTGATATCTCTGTGCACGACAACGGGGGCGATGACGCTCAGTGCTTCCGCGATATCGAGCAAAATGGCAATAGCCTCGGTGGCGGCAATGCCGGATCCAATTTTTTCTCGGAGGGAGTAATCCGCACGCGGCATGAAAAGCACGAATGAGTCAGGCGTTTCCTCCACGTGCAGAATCGGGACGACATGGGGTGACTCTGGTGCGTCCTGTGCGATGAGCTGTTCACGGGTTGCTCCCCCGGCCTTCCGCACAACTTTTGCCGCTAATCGGCCGCCCGTTGGTCCGTGCGCCTCATAGACTTTGCCAAAGCCACCTCCGCCGAGTTGCTTACTCTTGTCCCATCCCCAGTCAGTCATGCACTCACTCTAGGACACATAGCGGACATCCTTACGGTCCTAGGTAGCAGGCCCTCAAGCGGCCGCGGACGTACCGGGAAGGGCCCTCACGAGCGACGGGCGCAGGTACGGTGTCGCTGGATCGGAGATGCGCTGAGTGTCAAGGAGTTCAAGGGCATCGACCGGGTTCACGAAGGACTGCTAGGAGAGCTGGACCGAAAGCTGGCGGACCTGCTCACCATCGGTGAAAAATTCTTCGCAGGCCGCGCTGCGCCGGTTGCACGTTGCAGGTTAGAACAACCAGCATCCACGAACGGACGTCAGAGGTTTCGCGGTTCTTGTCTGGCCGCCCGACGATCCGGCACATGTCTGCCATAGTGGTTGCCGGCATACGAACCAATTTGAGAGTCAGGTAATGAACGATTCCTCTGCGTTGTACGGAGATGACCCTCTTGCCGGGACACATGCATCCCGGGACCGGGGCGACCTTGTCGCGCGTTTGAGCCGCTCTTTGTCGTTGATGCACGACCGCACGAACAGCGCCGTGGTTGCTCTAGTTGGGCCCTGGGGCAGTGGCAAGTCCACAGTGCTCAATGCTGTGGAGAGAACGCTGCAAAACGAAGGGACATGGCAAACCGCCCGGTACAATCCTTGGTCGTACTCCTCCCTTGACAGTGCCATTCTTGGGTTCTTTTCCGAGCTGAACTCGGCGCTGCCTGAAGAGCTGAGGGAGAAGGAGACACGGAAGAAAATCGGGTCGTGGATTACCAGTATTTCCCCAATCGGGAGCCTGGGGGGAATCGCCGGCGTAGACGGTTCCGGAGTCCTGGAGGCTTTGGGCAAGGTAGTTTCTGGCGAAACGAGCCCAGAGCAACTTAGGGCGAAGGTAGCCGAAGATCTTCAAGCCCTCCAGCGTCCAGTCCTCATGCTTATAGACGATCTGGACCGTCTCGGGCCGGATGAGCTGCTGACGACCTTCAAGCTCGTCCGCATGTTGGGTCGGCTTCCCAACGTGTACTACTTGCTTTGTTACGACGAGTCCACGCTAATCGATGTGCTCAAACGCACCGGACTGGTGGATAACGATAGTAAGAGAGCCAGAGCCTATTTGGAAAAGATGATTCAACTTCGCTTGGACATTCCGACGATGCTCGGCGGTGAACAATTGGAGTTGCTCAATCTCGTCTTGGCGGAGGTGAAGACCAATCACGAGTTGGAACTGCTTCCTTCCGAGTCCAAACGTCTCTCCGAGATGTGGTGGGAGTGCATGCGGAGTTATTTGGCCCAGCCACGCGCGGTAAAGCGACTCTTTACTCAGGTAGATGCCGCATGGGCAGAGCTAAGCGGTGAAGCAGACTTTCCGGATTTTGTTGCCATGACATTCATCCGCACATTCGAACCTGCCGTGTTCTCACTGATTGAAGAACACGACGCCGAGCTCTTGGGACATTATTCAGATTGGGATCCGCTCGGAAAGGAGACCCACGCGGAGAAGTGGGCCCGCTGGAGCGGTTACATGGCGGGTCTAAATGCCATCTATCCCGACAAGCTTATGAACCTGTTAGCCCACTTGTTCTTACCCTTACGAAGCGCGAAGAATAATACAGCTTACGGAGTCGAAGCGCGCACCGACATTGGACGGCGGTGCGGTGTAGGGCATCCGGACTACTTCTACAGGTACACGCAGGTCGGCGTTCCCCGGGACGACCTGCCAAATAGCAAGGTCGCCGAAGCATTACGTCAGCTTGGACAGGGGATCTCGGGGGACGCGGCACAGGAGGTCGAAAAATTCCTGACCGACAACGCGAGCATGGTTGTTCAAAAGATCATGCGTCATGATCACAAGGATCTCCCGACTGAACCTTTGATGCTTATGCTTTCTCGACAATACGACGTTATCGGGAAGGAGGGCGCAGGGATTCAATCCGGTCCGCCATCGTTCGAACTACTCACCTTGGGACGATACCTCCTTGCGGAGCTTAAATCCGATCTCGCCGTTGCTCTCCTAAATCAATGCAGTGTCAGCTCTTCGGGTCTTGCATTTGCTTCTGACCTCATCAGGGATTTTGGACGGCCGGGGCCGAAAGAGCCTGTTCCTGAATGGTTCGACGAGGCAAAGTTAAATGTTGCAAATGCTATTGAGGCACATTTGTATGCTCTCGACCCCCGCGGACCTGAAGATGAGATCGAACGGACTCTCCGCTGTCTTTGGGCGCTGAGAGATTTCTCCGGCCCTTCCCGGGCTGCCGAATTACTTTGGGAGCTCATCGATAGCGACAAGGGCTGGCAGGTGGCCACCTTCATTGCGTTGCTGATCCCTATCGGCCAAAGCGGTGACGGCACATGGATGCTTGACCGGCACCATCTTTCCGCAGAGCTCATAGAAGACCTGGTCGGATTTGAAAGGGCTGCTGCAGCGTTGGAGGACACCGGACAGGGAGCGGACGCACCAGGGCTTTTTGAGCGCTTTGACTCTCGGCCAACCTTGGCGCAGCGAGTGGCATGTGTCTATACAGATTTTCCAATGCTCGCTAGCGAGGTCCGATCAGCCAGACGTGTTGATTAGGAATGCACCCCAGGGAACCGGCAATCCCGTACCTTCACGCAGCCAGCGCCGGTCTCCTGATTCTTGTTAGAGGCTTCGGTGCCCGTCGCTGCGACGGGCATGTAACGGTGCCTGCGGCCTCGCCCATCCCACACCGCACGCCCTGACCCACCCCGCTCCTCCACCCGGCTAAAATCGAGGAGGCCCGTTTTACCCCCACCGCACGGGCGGAAAGCGCAGCATGTCCTTCATCGAGAACGCCGTTGCCCACTGGGCCGAACTGCAACGGCTTCAGGCCGCCCCCGGCTGGAAACTGACCAACGCCAACCCGTGGGTGCTGGCGCTCTTCCGCGAGGCCTTCACCCGCACCCGCCCGCGGGTCGGCCTGGACGACTTCCACGCCATGACGGACACCTTCCTGAACCGGCTGCGGATGGACGGCGTGCAGCTGCGCGAGGACTGGACCGGCCGGAACTACGCCGATGATTGGGTGGCCCGCCGCTACCTCGCCCGTCCCCGGGCGGACGGAAAGTTCGTCTACGAACTCACCGAATCCTCCGCCCGCTTCCTCTCCTACCTGGACGGCTTCAGCAGCGACAAAACCTCGCTGAACTCCTCCCGCCTGGCCACCCTGCTGGACCGGGTGGAAAACCTCGCGCAGGAATCCAACCCGGACCCCGCCGCACGCATCGCCGTCCTTAAGGGAGAGGTCGCCCGCCGCGAGGAAATGATCCGCGCCCTGGAAACCGGCGAGGCTCCCCCGCCGCTGCCGGAGGACACCGCCGTCGAAGCCGCCCGCGACATCCTGGACCTGGCCGCCGCCCTGCCGGCCGACTTCAAACGCATGCGCGACGGCCTGGAAAAGATGCTGCACAACCTGCGCCAGGAAATGGTGGAATCCAACGCCGCCAAGGGCCTGACCATGGGCGAAATCCTCGAAGCGGACAAAAAGCTGCGCAGCACCGCCGAAGGCCGCACCTACGAGGGCTTCACCGCCTTCCTGAACGACGCCGACCAGCAGGCCCGCTTCCGCGCAGCCATCGCCGAAGTCCTCGAACGGGACTTCGCCGACAACCTCACCCCCGAGGACCGGCAGAGCCTGTACCGGCTGATTTCCGACATGCGGGACCAGGCCACCGAAATCCACCGCATCTACGGCCGGCTCTCCGAATCCATGCACACCTATGTGCAGAGCGACGAGTACCGCGAATCAGTGCAGCTGCGCCAGCTCATCCGCGCCGCCGAGGCCGCCATCCACAAGGCACCGCGCGGCCGCCGCCGCGCCGCCGTCGTGCCCGCCCCGCAGCTGCACGGCTCGGCCTTTGAATCGCTGAGCATGGTCCGCGTCTACAACCCCGAGGACCACGCCGCCCCGCAGCAGCTGCCCGAACCGCCGCAGTTCACCGAGGCGGACATCCACCGCTCGGCCCGCACCCCGCGTGCGGACCGCCGGATCCTGGCCGACGCCGTCGCCCGCGCGACGGCGAAACGCCCCAGTGCCACCGTGGCCAAGGTATTCGAGCAGCTCCCTGCCGAACACCGCCACCTGAACAGCATCCGCGCCCTGCTCGCCGCCGGCGGCGCCGCAGGGGACACGCTGGAATCCGTCACCTTCACCCAGATCGACGGCAGCGAGCGCACCGCGCTGCTGCCCGCCGTCGCCGTCGCGAAAGCCCCCGAAAAATGAGCGAGACCGTGCACGAAACCGTCCCCGAAGAGCTCGACGAGCTGGAATCACAGGAACCAGAGCGCGACATCCTGGTCGACGGCCCGGAACTGTTCCCCGGCGACACCGGCACCCTGCCGTTGAAACTGCGCCAGGCCCTGATCCGGCTGCTGCGCGGCCCCTACCTGGACGCCAGCTCCTCCGACAACGTGTACGAGACCGTGGTGGACAACCAGGAGCAGCTGCGTGTGCGCCTGAGCGAACTGTTCCTGACCCTGGTCATTGACGAGGACCGCAAGGTCGCCCTGCTGCGCCCGGTGGACATGGCCGAACCGCACACCTCCGCCCTGCAGCGCCAGCGCGAAATGACCCGAGAGGAAACCCTGCTCCTGCTGCGCATGCGCCTGATCCTGGACCGGCACACCGGCACCGGGAACGAGGCCACCATCGCCCGGCAGGACATCATCGAGGTGCTCGAGCCCTACGTGGACCCGCTCCAGCAGGACGCCAAGTCCGTGGAGGACACCGCGGACGCGGCCATCCGCAAGCTCGTGCAGGACCGCCGGCTGCTGCTGCCCACCGAGTTGGACAACGTCTGGGTCATCTCCGGCGCCCTGCCGCTGGCCCTGCCCTACAGTCAGATCGGCGACATTGTGGACTTCATGACCACCCTCGCCGGCGACGCGGAAACCGTTGACGACGGCGCGCCGACGCTCGACGTCGACGCCGCCGACACTGAACCCGCCCCCGCCCTTGAACTGAACGACGGCGAGGAGCCGGCATGAGCATCGAAACCACCCTCCCCATGGGAGACCTGATCAACCCCGGCCAGAACCGGCTCTCCTCCGTGCAGATCGTGAACTGGGGAACCTTCGACGGCGCGCACACCATCAAGGTGGACCGCGCCGGCACCCTGCTCACCGGCGACTCCGGCGTGGGCAAGTCCACCGTTTTCGACGCGATGCTGCTGGTGATGGACGCCCGTCCGAAGATGAACGAGGCCGCGCAGAACAACAGCGGCACCAACGCCGAGGAAAAGCGCACCGCCTTCTCCTACATGCGCGGCCGGCTCGGCACGCAGGGGGCCGACGACGGCGCGGGCACCGCCTACCAGCGTCCCGGCGCCACCTGGTCCGCGGTCTGCCTGACCTTCGACAACGGGCTGGGCCAGATCACTTCCCTCTCCGTGGTCATGGACCTGCCGGCCACCGGCACCGAACACAACCTGGGCCGCTTCTACGTGGTGCACAACCGGCCGCTGGACATCAACGCCCTGCAGACCGGGATGCGCGGACGCTTCACCAAGGGCAGCCTGGAGAACCTGCTGCCCGGCGCCGCCGTGTTCGATTCGCACAAGCTCTTTGCCGAACGCTACCGGCACGCCCTGGGTGTGGAGGATGAGAAGGCGTTCAACCTGCTGCGCATCCTGCAGACCGGCAAGGGCCTGGGCGGCACCGTCAATGACTTCTTCCGCACCCACGTGCTGGACACCCCGCGCACCCTCACCGCCGCCGAGGAAGCGGTGGAGGACTTCAGCCACCTGCGCAGCATCCGCCGCCAGCTCGAACGCGCCCGCCAGCAGCGCGACCACCTGGCCTCCGTCCCCGAACTGCACGCCCGCTACCGGCAGGCCGCGGACGCGCTGGCCACCAACCGGGCCCTAACCACCGAGGGCCTGCCCGCCTACCGGCAGCGCCTGGCCTTGGAAGGCGCGACGCGCACCGCGGAAAAGCTCGAGGCCGCCGCCTCGGCCGCGCGTGCCGAACTGTCCGCCGCGGAAACCCGCCGCGCCACGCTCAAGGACCAGCGCGACGCACTCAGCGCCCGCTACGCCGAAGAGGGCGGCGGAGCCATCGCCACCCTGGAACGCGAACTCGCCGCCGCCACCGCGCAGCTGCGCTCCCGCGAAACCGTGGAAAACGCATTCCGCGAGGAGCTCGCCGCCGCGGGGATCGACGTCGACTTCTCCCCCGCCGGCCTGGTCACCGCCCGCAGCCGCGCCACCGACCTGGTGAAGTCCCTCACCGCGGACCTGGAGGCCGCGAAGGAGCGCAGCAGCAACGCGCACGGCGAGGCCTGGTCCCTGAAGGGGCAGATCGCCAAGCTGGAAAACGAGATCGGTTCCTTCCGCCGCCGCAAGTCCAACATCCGGCAGGAATCCCTGGACCAGCGCACCCGGATCTGCGCCGCCACCGGCACCAAGGAAGCGGACATGCCGTTCGCCGGCGAGCTGATCGACCTGCCCGCCGAACACGCCCAGTGGCGTCCGGCCGCCGAGAGGACCCTGCGCTCCCTGGCCACCGCCCTGCTGGTCCCCGGCGAACACATGGCCGCCGTCACCCGCTTCCTCAGCGAAAACGACATGCAGGGCTACGTGCGCTGCATCGACGTGTCCGTCCCGCTGGACGGACCCACCGAACCCGGCCCCGATGACCTGATCACCAAGCTGCTCACCCACGATTCGGCCATGGGCGACTGGGTGCGCCGGAAAATCACCGCGCACTACGACTTCGTCTGCGTGGAGGACCCGGCCGGGCTGGCCGACGTCGCCAAGGGCGTCAGCCTGGGCGGTGCAGTCAAGCGCAACCGCAGCACCACCGAAAAGGATGACCGGCACACCAAGGCCTCAGACAATGTGCTGGGCTTCGACAACAAGGACACCGTCGCCGCCCTCGGCAACGAGCTGCTGGCCCTGCGCACCGTGTTTGAAGAGGCGGACACCGTTTCCCGGCAGCACGCCGCGGAGCAGGACTCGCTGATCCGCCGGCTGGCCGCGGTCCGCCGCGTCGCCGAGGACACCCGCACGTGGGAGGAGCTCTCCGCCGACGAGGCCCGCGCCGCCGTCGCGCAGGCCACCGACCGGCTGGACGCCGCCCGGGACGCCAACACGGACCTGGAACAGATCCGCTTCGAACTCGACACCGCTGAGCTGGACCTGACCGCCGCCACCGAGAAGGTCGGCGGGCTCAAGGGTGAAGCGGCGAGGCTCGACGCCGATCTGGCCGCCGCCGTCGAACGCCGCACCGTGCTCTCCGCGAAGGCCCCCGAGGCGCTGTCCGAGGGCCTGCGCACCGCGCTGGCCGAGCTGTTCGACCCGTTCGGCGACCTCACCGATGCCGCCCGGCTGAAGGAAGCCGCCGGCGAGGTGGAACGTGCCCTGATCACCGAACAGGCACGGCTGGAGAAGACCCTGCTGGAAACCCGCGCGAAGCTGGAGCGGACCTTCGAGACCTTCTCGGACAAGTGGGGCTCGGACTTCGGCACCTCCGTGGAGGCCGCCGGTGCGTACGAGGACCGGTTCGAGGGCATCATCACCGAGGGCCTGCCGCAGCGCGAGGCCGAGTTCAGCGAGTACTTCAACAACCGCACCTACGAGCGTTTCAGCGACCTGCTGCAGCTGCTGGATGAGGAACGCCGCAGCATCTCCTCACGCCTGCTGCCGCTTAACTCCGTGCTCCGCCGGGTGGAATACCACGCCGGCAGCCACCTGGAGATCGAGGTGGCCACCACCATTCCCGACGCCGCGTACAAGTTCCGGACCGAGCTGAAGAACGCGCTGCCGATGATGGGCTCCCGGCAGGACAAAGCCGATATGGACGCCCGGTACGCCGCGCTGGAGGGGCTGGTGGACCGGCTGAAGGACCCCGAGGAGAAGCGCTGGCGCGCCGAGGTGCTCGACGTCCGTTCGCACGTGACCATCACGTGCACGCACCGCCTCGCCAACGGGCACACCTACACCAACCTCCAGGCGTCGCTGATGTCCGGCGGTGAGGGCCAGCGCTTCACCGCGTTCATCATGGCCTCCGCGCTGGCGTACCAGCTGGGCATTGTGTCCCAGGGCTTCAGCACCTACGGCACGGTGATGATGGATGAGGCGTTTGTGAAGTCCTCGCTCTCCTTTGCCGAGGCGTCCATTAATGCGCTGCACGAGTTCGGCTTCCAGCTGCTGCTTGCGGCACCGGAGGACAAGGTCGATTTGTCCCGGTTCCTGGGCTCGGTCACCGAGATCCTGCGCGACGACGTCACCAACCGGTCCGGTGTGCTGGAGCGCGGGATGGGCGGGTCGCGGTCGGTGGATATTTTGTTGCGTTGATCCGGAGTTAGGGCACTCGACGACGGCGGAGCGCGGGGGCGGCGGCGGTGACGCGGGGGCGGCGGCGCGCCGTCGTCGTCGTGCTTTCCTCTCCGCTGGGGCCGGCCACCGCAGGGGCAGGCGGGCAAGGCTCTGGATTCACGGCTCCTTCGGGACCAGACTGGAGACGTGAGCATTTCCCTTCCCAAGTCCATCGCCTCCTGGCGCCGCCAGCTGATCGGCACGTTCAGCAACAACGCCACCGAGATCCCGCAGTGGGAGCTCGAGTTGGCGAAGGGCGACGACGTTGGCCACTTTGGTCCGGAGTCAGCGGTTTGGGCGGTGCACGGGTCCATGACGCCGATCATTGCGGGCATCCGGGCCCTGCTGCTGCAGGCGCTGCATCCCGGTGCGATGGCCGGGGTGCATGATTTCTCCGACTATCGCTCGGATCCTTTGGGGCGGCTGGCCGGGACGATCCGCTGGATCTTCACGGTGACTTACGGGTCCACGACGGCGGCCAAGGCCGGGTCGGATTGGGTGTTGCGTCTGCATGAGCGGGTGCACGGCACCTATCTGGACGCCGACGACGTCGAGCAGCCGTATTCCGCGAACGATCCTGAGATTGCCCGCTGGGTGCATCTGGCGTTCACTGATGCTTTCCTGTCCTCGCACCAGCGCTACGGCGGTTCGATTCCCGGTGGTCCGGACGCCTATGTGGCCGAGTGGGCAGTGGCCGGGGAGCTGATGGGCATTCCGGATCCTCCGCGTTCCGAGGACGAGCTGCGCAAGCAGATGGCGTCCTACGATGACCAGCTGCGCAGCAGCGACCATGTGCAGGAGGCGTTGCGGTTTTTGCGTCGGCCTCCGCTGCCTCGCAACCAGCGTTTTGGCTACCGGGTGCTGTTTGCCGGTGCCGTGGCCAGTCTGGAACCGAAGCATCGGGAGCTGCTCGGGTTGAAGGCGCCGCATATTGGTCCGGTTCCGGTGCCCATGAAGTTTCCCGTGAAACTGGTTTTGGGGGTTATCCGTCTGGGTCTGGGTCCTATGGGTCCCAGCGAGCGGTCCGCACGGGAGCGGATTGCCCGGGTGTCGGGCCGGGTGTGACGGGGCGGGCGTGACGGGGTGTGGGGGCCAGGAGAACCTCTCCGCTAGCCATGAGAACGCGTCGGACATCCGCTCGGGAGGCCGGAATTGAGAGCAAGTAGTCGACACACAAAGACAGGTATTTAAAGGTTTTCCACCGTGCCGTTTTGGGCCTGTTTTGGGCCCAAGAATGTCAGTGCCGGATGAAATCCTGAGGTATGGATCAGGACGGGAAATCCGGGCAAGGAACCGGAATGCCGGCCAGCGACAACCTTTCACCAGAAGGGTCCGCTGGCAAAGCGGACGCGCAGTCCGAGTCGCATAGCCTTGCTGTTTATCGTGCTGCTTTGGCCGCCGATTCTGCGGATCCAAAGGCTTCCGTTAGCAGCCCTCGGTCAGCAACCGTTGGGATTGCCCGGCCCACTGGAACGGATGGAACCGACAGAGCCGAGGCTGCCGATGCGTTCGTGGGCGACTATCCGGATGGCTTCGCTGGAACACTGTCACTGGCAAACCTTGAATGCTTCGATGAAGTCACCACCGGTGAAGCTCTGGGCCGGATGGCACATCTGATTGCCTGGGCGCAGGCGCAGCAGGCCCGCCTGATGAACCGGATGCAGGAGGTCTTCCGGGACAGCTACCGGGACGCAACCGGCCGGCTGGAACCGGGCATGGCATTCAGCCTTGCCTCCACTGAGTGTGCGGCCATTCTGCGAGTCCCGCAAATGACCGCCCAACGGCTGATGGACGAAGCAGGCAGCCTCTGCGGCCCGCACACCCCCACCCTCACCGCTCTGGAAGACGGCACGCTCAGTTACGGGCATGCGCAGGTTCTTCTGGACCAGTGCGAGAACGTTCCCGCTGCTGACCTGCCCGAGCTTGAAGCGGACCTGCTGAGCGCTGCCGAAGGTCAGACCCGGGCCCAGTTCTCCGCCAAAGCCCGCCGGCTCCGGGAGAAGAAATATCCCCAAACCATTCCCGCCCGGCACCAAAGCGCCTTCGAGAAGCGGAAGGTCATTCTCGATCCGGCCGAGGACGGCATGTCCTGGCTGTCCGCTCTGCTGCCCGCACCCGAAGCCCAGCAGATCTACACCGCCCTGAGCACCAGTGCACAAGGAGAGCAGCTGGCCGGTGACCCGCGGACTCGGGACCAGTTGCGGGCCGACATCCTGACCCAGCTGCTGCTGGGCAGTCTCGGACCAGGCGGCCGCCGTCAGCATGCGGGCAACACCGACGGTGGTCACGCGGGCTTGGTCGGCAGCGAAGCTCATGTTGGAACGGCCAACTATGGAGGCCACGCGGGCACTGCCGAGCATGGCGGTCACACTGGCAACGCCGGTGCCAGGCGCACCGACCCTGACGAAACCGGGACCATTCCTCGCGCCGAGATCATGGTCCTCATCAACGCCGAAACCCTCTTTGGCGCCGACGATCAGCCCGCCGAACTCCACGGCTACGGACCTATCAGCGCCGAAGCTGCCAGGAGGCTGGCCCGCAGCGCCACCCGGTGGACCGGACTCGTCCGGGACCCGCATACCGGAGAGATTCTGGGTGTGGGCAGGCGGAGGAAAGTCCCGGCCGGACTCGCCCGATGGCTGCGGGCACGGGACGGGACCTGCAGGTTCCCCGGATGCCGGGTCAGTACCGGGGTGACTGAGATTGACCACACCATGGACTGGGCGAAGGGCGGGAACACCGAGCATTCGAACCTGGCTCATCTGTGCCGGAGGCATCACCGGTTCAAAACGCTGGGTTATTGGAAGGCCTGCCAGCCGAAACCCGGGGTAATGGAATGGACCTCGCCTACCGGGCGGGTTTACCGGACCGAGCCCTTCCTTGAACTGGCGGAGTCACACAAACATCCAGCATCCGAGCCTGCCGAGGCAGCCCCCTTCTGATGAGGCTCGTCCCGACAGAAGAGCCATCCGGGAGTGGTGCCTGACGGCGGCGGTGCAGGGGCGCTGTCGTCGTCGGCGGTGCAGGGGCGCTGTCGCCGGTGGCCGCCCACGCGGCGGACCCCCTCGAACGCCATCCTCCCTACGAAACAGCCTGCACAGCTCCCGCCGCGTTCCGCGCGGCAAGGATGTGGGTGCGCATGACGGCTTCGGCCCACTCTCCGTCCCGCGCCCGAGCCGCTGCCACCAGCTCGGCATGATGGGACATGCTTCGCTGCAACGCTTCCGGACTGTACTTATGGAAGGTGTGGGCCACAACGGCAGGACGCATCAACGTCTGCAAGGCTGCAGCAAAGTGCCGGTTGCCGCACCTCTGGACGAAAATCTCGTGAAATTCCTTGTTGAGGACTCCCAATCCTTCCAGCGAACCGCTGCGGGCAGCCTCTTCCATGGCCGATGAAAGTTCTGCGAGGCGATCCACATCGGCATCGGTCAGCCGGGGCACCGCTAGCAGCGCAGCATGAGGTTCAAACCCGGCACGGACGTCATACAAATCCGCGACATCCTTGCCGCTGAAGCTCACCACCTGAGCACCCTTGTTGCGGCTCAGCTCCACAATCCCCTCGGCCGCCAGCCGGCTCAGGGCCTCCCGAATAGGAGTACGGCTGACACCCATCCGCGAAGCGAGGGCAGCTTCGCGCAACCAGGTCCCGGGCCCCAACTCACCGGAGGCGATGAGCTCCCGGATCCGGGCATAGGCGCTGTCATCGGCGGGGGCGGCGGGCTGCGCCGGCGACTCAGCGGGCGCAGCAAACTCAGCGGGCTGGGCGGGCTGGGCCGGCGACTCAGCGTGCCCTGCGGCCGCATCATCCGGCGCTCCAGATCCCGCAGGGGCAGCGGTCGCGGTGGGTTCTTCCATGCCCACCACGTTATCCCCGTCCGGCTGCAGGTTCGGGCAGCTCGGGCCAGGACGCTGCTGCCAGGTCGGCACGGGTGCCGCCACGGGAAACGAACGACGCCGAAGGCCGCCCCGTAAGTTCAATACTCCGGTCCACCGCACGCATGTACTTCGGCAGATCTATTCCCGTGGAAATCCCCAACCCGTCACACAAATGCACCAGATCCTCCAGCGGTGCGTTGCCCAGCACCGACGGATCGCCGGGAAACCACAAGTCCCCGCCAAGCCCGGCAAAGGAACCTTCCAGCCAGTCCGCACCGGCCATCATCGCAGCAAGAGCATTGGCAGGAGCAAACCCGTTGCGGTTATGCAGATGCACCCCCACTTCCAGACCCGGATACAGCGAGCGCGCCTCCGCCACGCCGTCGTACATTTCCCCGGGCTCCTCCTCACCGGACGTCCCGGCCAGGTACACACCGGCAGACCCGGCGTCGACGGCAGCCTGCACCACCCGCAACCGTTCGGCCCGGGGAACCGGACCGCGGGCGGGTGCGAAAAACGAGCACGCCACGGCAGTGACGAGACGCAGCCCGGCAGCATCGGCAAGTTTCCCGATACGCGCCAGATCGTTCAGCGCCTCCGCGACGGTCAGCCGCTGATTGCGCAGGCTGACCTCCTCGTCCGCAGACACCACCACCACGAGCTCGTCCAGACCGCAGTCCACCGCCCGCTCGGCACCGCGGTAGTTGGGCACCAGGCCCCGGTACCGGACTCCGGGGATCCGCGGCACCGCCGCCATCACGGCCGCGGCATCGGCAAGCTGCGGCAGCACCTTCGGATGCGCAAAGGACACCGCTTCAATCTCCCGCACACCCGCGTCGATCAGCAGCCGGACCAGCTCCACTTTCTCCGCCGTCGCCAACGGTTCGGGCACAGACTGCAGGCCGTCCCGCAACCCCACCTCCACCAACCGGATGGACTGCGGCAATCCGGGAATGCTCATGCCACGCCGCCCGCCCGCAGCCGGGCCAGCGCATCGGAATCGACGCCGATGCCGGCCAGCACCTCCGCGGTATGGGCACCCAGCTCCGGGCCCGGCCAGCGCACCGTTCCGCGGGTCCGGCTCAGCCGCGGAAAGACATTCTGCATGGCCACCGACCCCAGTACCGGATGCTCCACCTCGGTAATGGATTCACGGGCTTGGAACTGCGGATCGGCAAACATGTCCACCGGCCGGAAGATCCTGCCGGAGGGCACCCCGTGTTCTTCCAGCAGCGACTCCAGTGCCTCCGCATCCAACCCGGAGGTGAATTCCGCAATCCGGCTATCCAACTCTTCCTGCCGTTCGCCCCGGGCACCGTGCGTGGCGTAACGGGGATCATCAGCCAGCTCGGGGACACCCATCGCCTTGGCCAGCCGCCCAAACACGGTGTCCTGGTTCGCAGCAATCAGCAGCCACTGCCCGTCCTGCGTGGGATACACATTGCTCGGCGCCACGTTGGGCAGCACCGCACCGGTACGTTCCCGCTGGTATCCCGTGACCTGCCATTCCGGCACCAGGGACTCCATCACGCCAAGCACCGCCTCGTAAATCGCCGAATCCACAACCTGCCCGCGCCCGCTGCGCTGCCGCTCCTGCAACGCCGCAAGAGCACCGATGGTGGCGAACAGGGCCGCGAGGGTATCCCCGATGGAAATCCCCACCCGGGACGGCGGCGTGGACGGATCGCCCACCACATACCGCAGCCCGCCCATGGCCTCGCCAATCGCACCGTATCCGGCCCGCTGCGAGTAGGGGCCGTCCTGCCCGAAGCCGGACACCCGGACCATCACCAGCCCGGGGTTCAGCTCCTGCAGCTCAGCGAACCCCAGCCCCCAGCGCTCCATGGTCCCCGGCCGGAAGTTCTCCACCAGCACATCAGCCTGGGCGATCAGCTGCCGTGCCAGCGCCTGGCCTTCGGGATCGCGCAGGTTCAGCGTGACGGAACGTTTGTTCCGCCCGACGACGGACCACCAGAGCGACTGCCCCTGCGGCAGCTGCCGTCCCCACTGGCGCAGCGGATCCCCCTTGGCGGGATCTTCGATCTTAACGACGTCGGCCCCCAGGTCGCCGAGCAGCTGGCCGCAGAACGGCCCCGCCAGCAGCTGGCCCATTTCCACCACCCGCACCCCGGCCAGCGGCCCGGCGGGCTGTTCGGATGGTGCCATGGTGGTCCTCCTGAAGATTCCTGCGACGCGGCCTCCGCGGAATGCGGAAGCCAATGGTGCATACAACTTGGCAGTACTCGGCGCTACCTGTCAAGGAACCGTGAATGCCGGATTCATGGGTTGTATGCAATCTATTGACAGTGTTTCACGTCACACCTAGCCTGATGCCACCGGACACGGCACAGGCAATCAGGCACGCAACAGAGCATCCAGCCACCAAGCAACCACGTACCAAAGCGCCACAGCTGCTCAGCACCACAGCACCGCAACACCGCAGCACCGCACGACGCACCACAGTCAGGCACCCGCCGCGTCCCGGCACGTTCCTCCCCGCACTTGCTCCCCGCACTTGGACCCCGCACTTGCATCCCGAGTGCACCCCCACACCTCAAGGAGAACTGATGGCATTTCGGTTAGGCGTGGATGTGGGCGGCACATTCACCGACATTCTGCTGGTCAATGAGGACACCGGGGAAACCCACCGGTACAAGACCTCCTCCACCCCCGAAGACCAGTCCGCCGGCGTGCTGCACGGCATCCGCCAGGTCTGCGCCGCAGCAGGCATCGAACCGGCCGAGGTCCGCGACGTCCTGCACGGAACCACCGTGGCCACCAACGCGATCCTGGAGAAGAAAGGTGCCCGAGTCGGCTTGGTCACCACCCGCGGATTCCGGCAGGTCCTGCAGATTGCCCGCTCCTTTGTCCCCGGCGGACTCGCCGGCTGGATCATCTGGCCCAAACCCGAACCGCTGGCCGACCTCGAAGACACCGTGGAGGTCACCGAACGGGTCTCCACCACCGGATCCGTACTGATTCCCCTGGACGAGGACGACGTCCGCGCACAACTGAGCAAACTCCGGGAGAACGGCATCGAAGCGCTGAGCATCTGCCTGATCAATGCCTACGCCAACGGCGACCACGAAGCGCGGATCGTCGAAATTGCCGCAGAAGAACTCCCGGACATCCCGGTCTCCCGCTCCTCCATGGTGCTGCCGGAACTGCGCGAATATGAGCGGGCCATCACCACCGTGGCCAACGCCTACGTGCAGGGTCAGGTCTCCGGCTACGTCCGCAACCTCGACGCCCAGATGACCGACGCCGGCATGGACGCCCAGCTCTCCATCCTGCGCAGCGACGGCGGCCTGGTCTCGGGTGCCGTCGCCGCCGACAACCCGGTCTCACTGCTGCTCTCCGGACCGGCCGGCGGAGTGACCGGCGCGGCCTGGGCGGCTGAGCAGGCCGGCTACAAAGATTTCCTCACCTTCGACATGGGCGGCACCTCCACCGACGTCGCCCTGGTGCAGAACCTGCAGCCGCGGATCGGACGCGAAACCACGGTCGGAGACCTGACCGTCCGTGCCACGTCCGTGGATGTGCGCACCGTCGGTGCCGGCGGCGGCTCCATCGCCCACGTTCCGCAACTCACCCAGGCCCTGCGGGTGGGCCCGCAGTCCGCCGGAGCAGCGCCCGGTCCGGCCTCCTACGGACGCGGAGGCCTCGAACCCACCGTCACCGACGCGAACGTGGTCCTGGGCTACCTGCCTGCACAGCTCGCCGGCGGCGAAATCGGCCTGGACGCCGAAGCCGCCACCGCCGCAGTGAAAACCATTGCCGACGCCACCGGGCTGAACGAGGTGGAACGCGCCGCCGAAGGCATTGTGCACATCGTCAACGAGAACATGTTCGGCGCACTCAAACTCGTCTCCACCCAGCAGGGTTTCGATCCCCGGGACTTCGCGCTGGTGGCCTTCGGCGGGGCCGGACCGCTGCACGCCAATGCACTGGGCAAACTCACCGGCGCCTGGCCGGTGATCATTCCGCCCTCCCCCGGCGTGCTGTCCGCCTACGGGGACGCCACCACCAGCCTGCGCGATGAAGCGGCCCGCACGCTCGTGCGCCCGTTCGGCGATTTCTCCGACGCCGATCTGGCCGGGCTGCTGGAGGAACTGGCCGGCACCGCCCGGGAGACACTGCTCTCCGCCGGGCTCGGCGAGGAGGACCTGAGCATCAGCTACTCCGCGGACGTCCGCTACCACGGGCAGGGATTCGAAATCCCCGTCCCGATGGACTTCGATGCCTTCAAGGCCGGGGACGGCAGCGGATTCGCGGGCCTCCGCACGGCGTTCGACGCCGAACACCAGCGGCTGTTCTCCTTCCTCCTGGACAACGAACATGAGCTGGTCACCGTCCGGGCCACGGTCAACGGACCGCATCCGGAAGTCGCCTCGATCACCCTCGAATCCGGCGGCACCGATCCGTCCGATGCCGAACGCACCAAGAGCAGCATCTACGTGGACGGCGCCACCGTGGAAGCCACCATCTATGACCGGGACCGGCTACTCGCCGGCAACGTGGTCACCGGCCCGGCCGTGATTGCCGAAATGGACTCCACCACCCTCGTCCTGCCCGGACACACCGCCACGGTGCACCCGCACGGCAGCCTGCTCATCCGCCCCGTCGAAAAATCCCCCGAAGATTCCAAGGAGTAGCCCCCATGGCCCAGCTTGTGGAGACCGCCACCGAGCCGTTGCGGGCGGTCGACGTCGACGTCGTCACCCTCGACCTGATCGAAAACGCCCTGCGCAGCGCCCGCTACGAAATGGACGAAACCCTCTTCCGCACCGCCCTGAGCCCGGGCATCCGGGAACAGCATGACGAGTTCCCGCTCATCGCCGACCCGGCCGGAAAAATGATCGTGGGCCAGTTCGGCCTCTCCATCCCGGACTTCCTGGCGAACTTCAACGGGACCATCGAGGAGGGCGACGTCCTGATGACCTCGGACCCGTACTCCTGCGGCGCCGCGATCAGCCACGCCAACGACTGGCTGGTGGTGATGCCGATCTTCTACGAGGGCAGGATTGTCGGCTGGTCCTCGCAGTTCGGCCACATGACCGACGTCGGCGGGAAGACTCCGGCGTCCATGCCCACCGATGCGCGCACCATCTTCGAAGAAGGCGTGGTCATCCCGCCGTTCAAGCTCTACCGGCGCGGGGAGCGGGACGAGACGTCGCTGGGCATCATCCTGAACCAGGTCCGGAAGCCGGACTGGAACCGGGCGGACCTGAACGGGCTGGTGGCCGCCTGCAGCACCGCCGCCCGCCGGGTGCAGGAAATGTGCGCCCGCTTCGGCGTCGACACCTACACCTCGGCGCTGAACGCCCTGCTGGACCGCAACTACCGGGCCATGAAGACCCTGCTGTCCATGGTGTTCGAAGAGGGCAAACCGCTGTCCTTCACGGACTTCATTGACGACGACGGCCGCGGCTTCGGCCCCTAT
The DNA here is from genome assembly GCF_059090185.1 of Arthrobacter sp. MDT1-49-2. Classification (NCBI taxonomy): domain Bacteria; kingdom Bacillati; phylum Actinomycetota; class Actinomycetes; order Micrococcales; family Micrococcaceae; genus Arthrobacter; species Arthrobacter sp. MDT1-49-2. The sequence goes on along the minus strand of NZ_JBNHFK010000005.1, from coordinate 17,800 downwards.
GAACTGAAGATGACCATCACCCGCACCGGCGAAAAGGTGCTGATTGACCTGACCGGCAGCAGCCCGCAGGCGCAGGGGCCGATCAACTACTACATTAACGAGAACCTCATCCGGATGTTCTTCGGGATCTACATGATCACCGTCGCGGACCCGCAGATCCTCTGGAATGACGGTTTCTATCCGCTGGTGGACGTGGAAATCCCCGAGGACACCTTCTGGAAACCCCGCTATCCCGCGGCGCTGAACGGGCGGAACCACGGCATCGGCCGGCTCTTCGACCTGTTCGGCGGGCTGCTCGGCCAGGCCAACCCGGACCTGCTCAACGGCGCCGGTTTCTCCTCCTCGCCGCACTTTATGTACTCCGGGAACTACAGTTCCGGGGACCGCAAGGGCGAATGGTTCCAGCTCTACTCGATCGGCTTCGGCGGCATCCCGGGACGCCCGGTGGGCGACGGACCGGACGGGCATTCCCTCTGGCCTTCCTTCACCAACATCCCCTGCGAGTACCTGGAGTCCTACTACCCGATGGTCATTGAACGCTGGGAAACCATCGCGGACACCGGCGGTGCCGGGCTGCACCGCGGCGGCAACGGGGTGGACGTGGCCTACCGGTTCCTGGAACCGGGCACCATCGCCATCCACGACGACCGGTGGCTCACCTACCCCTGGGGCGTCCGCGGCGGCGATCCGGGCGCCCGCGGCCGGAAATGGATCGACCGGGCGGACGGCAGCACGGACATCCTGCCCTCCAAGGTGCACGACGTCGCGGTTCACCCCGGCGACGTACTGCACTTTGTCACGTGGGGCGGCGGCGGATGGGGCGATCCCCTGGAGCGGGACCCGGAACTGGTGGCCAAGGAAGTGCGCCGCGGGCTGGTGACCGCGGACGGCGCCCGCCGCTACGGCGTCGTCTGCTCGGAAAAGGGCACGGTCGACGACGGCGCCACCACTGAGTTGCGCACCCAACTGCGTGCCACGCGCCAGGAGCCGCTGCCCCTGTTCAACCGCGGCGGCGAGCTTCCCGACCTGCTGGCTAACAGTCTCACCGAAACCGGCTTGGCCGCACCCGCTCCCCCGGTGGCGATGCTGTGACCGGGTTTGCCGAGGGTTTTGACGGGAATCTGGCCCCGGGCACCACTCCGGCGGTGGTGTCCGTGGACCTGATGCGCGCCTACTTCGAACCGCAGAGCCCGCTCTGCCTTCCGGACAAGGGTTTCCTGGACACGGCCGCCGCGGTGATCGGGGCGGCCCGGGCAGGCGGCATTCCGGTGCTGCACACCCGGGTCAGTTACGGGCCCGACGGCGCGGACGGCGGGGTCTTCATCCTGAAGGTCCCGGCACTGCGGCTGCTGATCGGCGATGCACCGCTGGGCACGATCATGCCGGAAGTGGCCCCGGTCCAGGGCGAGGCGGTACTGGTCAAACAGTATGCGAGCGCTTTCTTTGGCACCGATCTGGCCGAGCGGCTGCATGCCCAGGGGGTGGACACCCTGGTGATCGTGGGCACCAGTACCAGCGGCTGCATCCGGGCCACGGCCGTGGACGCGGTGCAGCACGGCTTCATTCCGATTGTGGTGGGCGACGCCGTCGGCGACCGGGATGACACCGTGCACAACGCCTCGCTGTATGACCTGCAGGCCAAGTATGCGGAAATCTGGGACGGTGCCGGCGTGATGGAGTACTTCCGGACCGGATGACCCGGCAACCGCCGCACGGGTAAGCACGTCCCGGATAGCACGTCCCGGTAATCTGCCTCACCCGCTGGCCCGATCAAGATCACAGCAGAAGGCCGGAAAACCCCTTTCGTACCCCCGCGGCCCGGTGGAAAAATTGAAGGTAAGCAGTGTTCCAACCTGCATTAGTCCAACCTGTAGTTTTCCAACCCGTACTTGGCGCGTGCTGCGCGCGCTTCCCCAATACCGGAAAGGAACCATGCGCAGGGCTGTACCTTCACTAATCATCGCCGGCCTGTTAGTAAGTGGAGGGGTGGTGTCCTGCGGGACAGATACCCCGTCCCCCGAAACCAGTGCCACCGCTACCGCTTCAGCCGAAGCCAGCGTTCCCGCAGACAAGATGGACAAGCTGGTCCCCGCGGACGCCCGGACCATTACCGATCCGGCCGATCCGCAGGCCACCCTGGTCCTCTTCACCGACTACCAGTGCCCCTACTGCGGCATGATGGACCCGCTGATCCAGCAGGCCAAGAAGGATTACGGCGACCAGGTCCGCATTGTGGTGCGGAACTATCCGCTGCCCAAGCACCAGAACGCTGAACCGTCCGCCCGCGCCGTCGAAGCCGCGGCGGAGCAGGGCAAGCTGGAGGCCATGGCCGCCAAGGTCTTCGAGCACCAGCAGGACTGGAAGACCGAGTCCGATGTGGACGGCATCTTCGCTGGTTACGCCGAAGAACTCGGTCTGGACATGGACCGGTTCAACGCCGACTACACGTCGGACGCCATCAAGGACCGGGTGGCTCGGGACCTGCAGGATGCCCAGGACCTCCAGGTCAAGGGCACGCCCAGCCTGTACCTGGACGGCAAGGCCGTGCAGCTGGAAGACGGCGACTACAGCGAGATCTCCGAACCGCTGGATAACGCACTCAGCAACTAGCGGCAGGGCATCCCACGGCCCCGCGGCCCCGCGGCCACACCCCCGCAGACAAACCTCCCCTGCACCAGCACATCGCCGGTGAACAGCTCAGCCGTTCACCGGCCGTGCATTCGCCGGAGGGTCTCCGACCTCGCTGACGGTGTGGCCGCTGCAGGCCATCGCGGTTGCGCTGGCTGCTTCGATTCGTGACACGGCGAACCACCGGATGGCATCCCGCAGCCGGCACCAGCCCACCAGATACCACCGCCCGTTCGTGGACGCGAACAGCACCGGCTCGACGTCGCGCACGGTCGCCGTGCCGTCCGCTGCCGTGTAGCGGAGGCGGAGCACCCGCTGCTCGGCCATGGCTTCCTCCAGAACAGATCTGATTACCCGTGCGGATGCGGGAGGCGCGGCGACCCACACGCGGCCGGCCAGCTCATCTGCCCGTCGTTGGGTCCGCGGATCAAGGACATCCATGATCTTCCGGACCCCGGCGGCAGCCGAATCGGCATAGGGAGCATCCGATGCGGCAGAGACGGCAGCCATAAGCGCCACCGCCTGCGCCGGAGACAGGCTGACCGGCGGCAACGTTGCGCCCGCAGCCAGTCCGTAGCCGCCGCCCGGACCCGGACGGGACCAGACCGGCGCACCTGCCCGTTCCAGCGCTGCGAGGTCCCTTTTGACGGTGCGGACGGAGACGTCAAACTCCCGCGCCAGCCGGCCGGCGCTGCATCCCCGAGTCCCGCTGCGGCGCAGCATCTCGGAGAGGGCATGAAGCCGTTCGGTTCGCTTCACCGGGAAATCTCCTGCAGATTCATGACAGAAATGGTGACACACACCTGTCCGCCGGGTCTGCAAAAGTTTCAACATGACCACAAACAACAGCAACCGGCCCATCCTCCTCATCGCCGGCCACTGGCTTGGCGCCTGGGCCTGGGACGAGGTGCTCGAACACCTCATCACAGACCACCCCCGCACCATCGCGGTGACTCTGCCCGGACTCGAGGAGCACGACCCCTCGCGCACCGCCGCCACCTTGGATGATCAAGCCGCGGCCATTGAGGACATCCTTATGCGCGCCGGGGGTGAGCCGGCGGTTATCGTCGCGCATAGCGGGGCCAACTTTCCCGTGTGCCTTGTCCTCGACCGGCACCCCGAACTCGTGCACAGCGTCATCTGGGTCGATTCCGGCCCGGTCGCGCCCGGAAGCATCTTCGCCCCGGACCTGCCGGACTCGCTGGACGAGCTGCCGCTGCCGCCCTTCGACGTCCTGGGCCAACAGGCGAGCCTCGAAGGCCTGAGCTCCGAGGCCCTCGAGCGGTTCCGGACCAGGGCCGTCCCTGAACCGGGCGCCGTGCTGCGGCAACCCGCCAACCTTCCACAGGGCACCCGCAGCGAGGTTCCCACTACCCTGATCTGCTGCTCCATCCCGGGCGCACAGATGCTCGAACTGGCCCGGACCGGCCATCCGATGTTTGCCGAGGTGGCGAAACTGGAGCACCTCGATGTCGTTGACCTGCCCACGGGCCATTGGCCCATGTGGAGCCGGTCCCGCGAGCTCGCCCGGGTCATCGGCTCCACCGCATCCTCAGCCCCGGCCGTGTCCGAAACCGCCTGACAGCAAAGACCATGCCCGGCGAAAAACCGGCCTGCCGGGATGTGATCGAAAGCATACTGAGCATACGGGCACTTACCCCGGATTCCGCGGGCCGGTGGGATAAAACAGTCTAATGACTATCCCCGCCGGGCCTGCCCGCTCTGCCTGGCGCCGTCTTTTCGGCGTCCCCCTGCTGGTTGCAGCAGCCTTCACGGTCTTGATGCTGGCAACCGCCGTCGTCGCCGGTTTGCCGGTCCGTGATCCGGAAGGATTCCTTGGCCCGAGCTACGTCCGGCTGCCCCTGATGGTGCTGCTGATGATCGCTGCGGACGTGGTTCCCCGGGTCTTCGCACGACGCCGGGAGCTGGGCGGCGTGGGCGCCGCAACGTCGCACGTCCTGCGCACCCGCTGGACGGGGTCGCGGCTGGCCGTAGCGATTGCCGGACTGCTCACCTTCTACCTGGCGTACATGTCCTACCGGAACCTGAAGAGCTTCCTGCCGTTCCTGCGGGAGGGCCTGACCGACCCCATGCTGGAAGCTTCGGACAAGTGGTTTGCCGGCGGAGCCTACCCGGCCGATGTGCTCCAGAACCTCCTGGGTACCGGATTCAGCGCCGCCCTGCTCTCCGGCGTCTACATGCTGTTTATGGTCTTTGTGCCGGTGTCCCTGGCCGCAGCGCTGGTGTGGTCCGACAACCTGCAGCGGGGTGCCTGGTACGCCACCGCCCTGGCCTTCAACTGGATCCTGGGTACGGCCAGCTACTACGCGCTTCCCTCGCTGGGCCCGGTGTATGCCGACGCCACACCGTTCTACGACCTGCCGGAAACCACGGTCTCGGCCCTGCAGGACACCCTGTATGAAAACCGTGCCGAAGTGCTGACGGATCCGTTCGCCTCGGAAAACGTGCACGGCATTGCAGCCTTCGCCTCGCTGCATGTGTCCATCATCTTCACCGCCGCATTGGTGGCCCACCTGACCCGGCTGCCGAAGGCGGTCCGCTGCATCATGTGGATCTACTCGGCACTGACCACGCTGGCCACGGTGTACTTCGGGTGGCACTACGTGGTGGACGTGTTCGCCGGTTTTGCGCTGGGTGCGGTGTCCGTGGGGCTCGCCGCCCTTGCGGTGGGAACCGGGCGGAAACACTTCGCCGCCCGCGACGCCGAACTGGTCCAGCCCGGGGCGTCCATGCCCGACGTCGAGCCGGCGGTTCCCGGCGTCGAGCCGGAGCTTCCCGCCGTACGCTAGGCTTCCTTGGCAGCGGGATCTGCCCGCCGGAAAGTGTCTGGGGGAACGTGGCATGCGGAGCCGAGCCGAGTCGCCGGGCTCTGTGCACCCGCACAAACAGCACAGGCCCGGCCGGCTGAAAGTAGTCCTGGCCACCCTCGCGATCGTCACTGCCATCTCCCTGCCCGACGTCTATCCGGCCGTGCTGGACGCCGCCACACGCCAATCCGCCCAGGATTCCCGGACACAGGGCTACGTTGTGGTGACGGCACGCGAGCACGTACACGCCTCATCCGACCCCCTCCCGGCGGACATCAGCGAAGCGGACTACGCAGCGTTCTGGAACGAACCGGAGATGAACACCCCGGACACCGCTGCCCTGCTGAAGGTCCTCAACGAGGCCTCCGCGAAGGGCCTGCGGAACAGCACGGACCATCTGCGCAGCACGGCACAAACCATCCGGGCCCCGGACAAGCGCGCTAACGCCCAGGCCGCCGTGGACGAACTGGCCGAACTCATCACGCACGGGCAGATCCGGCAGGCCAAGAAGATGGTCTACGAGGACCTGACCGGACTCGCGCAACGAACCTGTTTGCCCGATACGGTCGGAAGCTTCCCCTCCGTGTCCGCCGGCTCCCTCATCAGCGACTGGCGTGCGGTTACTCCTGAGAACGAAGTGCTGCTGTCCTGGGCCGCCAAGGACACCGGACCGGTGGGCGGACTGGTGGACAAGGTTTACCCCGGAGCCTTGGCGGCGGCCCTCCCCCGGGCATGCCCCTTCTCTTCCCCTCCCGTCAGCCCCCATCCGGAAGATACGGAACTGCTGGCGAGCATCGTTTGGACAGCCAGCAGCATGCTGGAACGGGCAAAGGCGCCCGCCAATGCCCGGGGCACCCTTTCCGCGGAGCGCTACGAAGCCTTCTGGAACAGTCCAGCCATGACGTCACCGGAAGCCGAGTCCTACGTTGACCGGCTGGGGACAAAATTTCACGATGCACGCCTTGAGGAGATAAGGGTCCAGCGCGAGGACGCGAACCGGATCGTCGACGACGGCTCCCGCGAATACGCTCTGCAGTACCTTGACCTTGCGTTCAGTGAGTCAACGTCGGATGCCGGCAGGAACCAGGCCGCCGCCGCGGTCTACGGGAATATTGAGAGGTACTGGGGCGACACCTGCGCTCGCCCGGAGGAGGACTCGTTTGCGGTAAAGCGCAACCGGTGGACATCCCGTCTGGAACCGCTCTACATCGACCCTTATCTGGACGCCGCCTGGAGCATCCGGACTAAGCAGGGGTGGCGGACCTCCATCGACCTGGCACGGGAGTTCTACCCGGAAGCGTACGAAGCCGGGCTCCACAACTACTGCACCTACTAGCGCCGCGAGTCAGACCGGCCCGAACGCCGCCACAGCGTTCTGCCCGCCGAACCCGAACGCGTTCGTCACGGCATACCGCACCCGGGATTCGCGGGCCGTCCCGGGCACATAGTCCAAATCGCACTCCGGATCCGGTGTTGTGTAGTTCACCGTGGGCGGGATGACGCCCTCGCGGATGGCCATCACGCAGAGCAGGGAGCCGAGGGTGCCCGCAGCGCCGATAAGGTGCCCGGTCATCGACTTGGGAGCGGTGACGGCCAACGACGGCGCGTGCTCGCCGAAGGCGGTATGCAGCGCGAGGGTTTCGGTCCGGTCATTGGCCAGCGTGGAGGTTCCATGCGCTGCCACCAGGTCCACGTCCTCCGGGTTCAGCCGGGACCGGTCCAGTGTGCGGCAGATGGCTTCGGCCGCATACCTGCCGCTGGGATCCGGAGCCACAATATGGAACGCGTCGCTGGTCATCGCCCCGCCCAGCACCTCGGCGTAGACCTCGGCACCGCGGGCCCGGGCATGGCTGAGCAGTTCAAGCGTGCACACCACGGCACCTTCCCCGAAGACAAAACCGTCCCGGTCCGCATCGAACGGCCGGCTGGCTTCCTGCGGGGAGTCGTTGTTCCGGGAGAGTCCGCGCATGGCGGAGAGTCCGGCAAACATCACCGGAGTAATCGCTGCGTCGGTGCCGCCGGCCACCACCACGTCCGCATCACCGGCCAGCAGGGTACGCCGGGCCTCGAGCAGGGCCGCTGTGCCGCTGGCGCAGGCCAGGGCGCTGGCGTTCACCGGCCCGTGCACGGCCAGATCAATCGCCACCTCGCAGGCAGGCATGTTGGTCAGCGACGACGCGACGAAGCTGGGGCTGATGGGACGCAGCCCGTCCCGGCCCAGCGTCTCGGTGGCGTCCTGGATTTCCGGATACCCGGACACCGCACTGTTAATCAGGACCGCCGCTTCGGTGCCTTCCAGCGAATCCCCCAGTCCGGCGTCGGCCACCGCCTCCCGGGCCGCCGCCACGGCCAGATGCGAGGCGCGGGAGGAACGGCGCAGCCGTTTGACCGGCAGCAGCTGTGCGGCGTCGAAGTTCCGGACCTCCCCGGCAATCCGGGTGGGTAACTCCGCGGCGTCGAATGCGGTGATCTTCTCAATGCCGCTGCGCCCGGCCTGCAGGCCGGACCAGGTGTCCGGCCAGCTGTTCCCGAGCGGGGTCAGCGCCCCCATGCCGGTGATGACAACACGGTCGGCCATCGGGTCCTCACTCATCCGCAGGTGCCTTCTGTGCCGCCCCGGGCACCTCCATCCGCCCGTCCAACCAGTCCTGGGCGGCGGCGTCGGCCACCTTGTAGTGCATTTTCTTCCCCGGGGCGGTCAGGGGCACCTCGTCCACGAACCGGTAGCCGCGCGGCCGTTTGAAATCCGCCAGACCGGGATGCTCACGGCAGAAGGTTTCCAGTCCGGCGGCGTCCACCGTGTCATCACGGCGGACCACGTACGCCACCACGCGCTGGCCCCACTGGTCATCGGGCACGCCCACCACCACGGAGTCCAGCACGCCGGGATGGTCCGCGAGCGCGGCCTCCACCTGGACCGGGTGGACGTTTTCGCCGCCGGAAATGATCATGTCATCGGTCCGGCCCATGATGGTCACGTACCCCTCCGCATCCCAGGTGGCCATGTCCCCGGGATACAGCCAGCCGTCGTGGAACTTCTCCTCCTCCACCTGCGGGAGGTTGGCGTAGCTGAACCCGGACTTCGGCGAGCGCATGATCACCTCGCCGATTTCGCTGCCGTCCCGGGCGGCCAGTTCGTGCGGCTGACCGCGGCGGCCCTCGAACACGCGGACGACGGCGACGTCGTCGTCGGTGCAGGACCTCCCGGCGGTGCCCGCGTGCGCCGGCAGGTCCTCCGGGCGCAGGAAGGTGTTCCAGAATCCCTCGGTGGTGCCGTAGCCGTTGAAGATCCGCGGGGTGAGCAGTTCCTGGTACCGGATGGCGGCGGCACGGTCCAGCGGCGCACCCATGGTGACAATGCCGTGCAGGGTGCCCAGATCGCGCGGGTTTTTCTCCTGCTCCGCAGCGATCATCTCCAGGGTGGTGGGCGCCCCGATCAGGTAGGTCAGCCCCTGCTCCCCCACCCAGTCCAGCACCGTGGCCGGATTGAAGCTGCGCAGCGGCACCACGGAACCGCCGATGTAGAACACCGGGTTGGGCCCGCCGGAGTGCAGCCCGCCGCGGTGGAACCACGGGGTCATGTTCAGGGTGCGGTCCTGCGGGGTGAGCGGAAAGTGCATGATCACGTCGTGGGCGCTCATGAGTTCGGCGATGGAGGGCAGCGGCACACCCTTGGGCATGCCTGTGGTGCCCGAGGTGTAGAACCGGGTGCTTTCCTCGAAGGTGGAGAAGTCCGCGGGCAGGTCCGGCAGGGTGCCGGTTGCCTCGGCCACGGCGGCGTCGAAGTCCTGTCCCAGGTGCCCGGACCCCATCCCCCAGCGCCCGGCGTCGTTGCCCCCGGCCACCAGCACCGTCGGGGAGACACCGGCCAGTTCCAGGGCCCGCTGCGCGCCGTCCGCGTGTTCGGCGTCGATCACAAACACCGCAGGATCACTGTCCCGCAGGATGTGCGCGGTTTCCGCCGGGGCCAGCCGGTAGTTCACCGGCACGCTGACGGCGCCGAGCCGCTGCGTGGCCAGGTACAGCAGGGCGAATTCCACTCCGTTGTAGAGCTGGTACAGCACCCGGTCCCCGCGTCCGACGCCGCGCTCGGCCAGGGCACGCGCCACGGAATCCACGGCGGCACCCAGCTGGGCGTAGCTCCATTCCCGGCCGGTGGGCGGGTCCACCAGCGCAATGCTGTCCCCGTAACGGGCCACGTTGCGGCCAAAGCCGGCGGCATACGTGAGCGAGTGCTCGAAATAGTCCCGGTAGCGGGTGGAATCGTAGCTCACGGCTGCCTCCTGTTGGGTTCGGCTAGGAGCGGCGGTCCCGGGTGGGCCGGTCCGGAAGTTGGATCGGCGGGCCCGAGGCCTCGGAATGGAAGGGCGGGGCAATCACGGACAGGCCGCCGTCCACGGCCAGCACCTGGCCGGTGATGTACTCGGCGCCGGGTGAGAGCAGGAACTCCACGGCGGCGGCCATTTCATCCACGGTGCCGGCCCGGCGCTTGGGAATCCGGGCCAGCACGCTTTCCATCGCGGCCATGCCGTCCATGGAGTAGAAGTAGTCCAGCGAATCGGAATCGATCAGCCCGCCGTTCACGGCGTTGACGTTGATGCCGTACCCGGCGAATTCCACGGCCATAAACCGGACAAAGGATTCCACGGCGGCCTTGTAGGAGCCCAGGGCGGCGTAGGTGGGGAACGCCCGGCTGCTGCCGTAACTGGTCAGCGCCACTATGCGCCCGCCGTCGTCCATCAGCTTCACTGCCTCCTGGGCGCCGAGGACAAACGGGCGCACGTTGACGGCGTAGGCGCGGTCCAGGTGGTGGGTTTTCAGGTCCACCACGTTCTTGAAGGCCGCTGCGGCGGCGTTGTTGATGAAGAAGTCCAGCCGGCCGTATTCATCGGCAGTGGCGTCGAAGAGCCGGACTATGTCCTCGGGATTCTCCACGTCGGCCTGCACGGCTATCCCGCCGCCGCCCAGTTCCTGCAGCCGGGCCACCGTTTCCTTGGCCATTTCGGCGTTCTGCCGGTAGCTGACCACCACGTGGGTCCCCTGCTCGGCCAACCGCTCCGCCACCCGCCGTCCGATCCCGCGGGACGCACCGGTGATCAGCGCAATCTTTGAGCCGTTTTGTTCCACGTGCAACCTCCCGGGCCGGTCCGTGCCTCACACCTTGTCACCGGACGCCACCGGGAAACAAGACCCGGCGGGCAACCCGGGCCAGGACCCGAGGCACCTCGAGCGAGAGGGCGGGTAGCCGGGCTAGGAACGCAGGTAGGCCAACGTGGCGAGCACCCTCCGGTGGCCGCTGTCCGACGGCGCGAGGCCCAGTTTCGCGAAGATGTTGCCGATGTGTTTACTCACCGCGGTTTCGGAGACCGTGATGGCCTCGGCAATGGCGGTGTTGCCCAGGCCCTCGGCCACCAGGCCCAGCACTTCGAATTCCCGCGGCGTCAGGGAGCGGATGGGGTCCTCAGTGGAACGGCGGCTGAACAGCTGGGCAATCACTTCGGGATCCATCACGGTCCCGCCGCCCAGCACACGGCGCAGCCCGTCCACGAAGTCACCCACGTTGCCCACGCGTTCCTTCAGCAGGTACCCGACGCCCTGGGCGCCGGAGCCGAGCAGCCGGCTGGCGTACCTGTCCTCCACATACGCGGAGAGCACCAGCACCGGAAAGTCGGGGACCTGGGCCCGCAGTTCCAGGGCGGCCTTCAGCCCCTCATTGGTGAAGGTGGGCGGCATCCGCACATCCAGCACGGCGCCGTCGGCACTGCCCGGCTCAAAGGCGGCGAGCAGGTCATCGGCGTTGTCCCACGCTCCCACTACCTCGAAGCCTTCGCTCTGCAGCAGCAGCTGCATCCCAGCCCGCAGCAGGGCATCATCTTCGGCAATCAGAAGGCGCATGGCAGCTCCACTCGCAGGTGTGTCGGTCCGCCCGGCGGACTCGTCAGGATCAGTTGGCCGCCGAACGCCGCGGCCCGGCGGGCAATTCCGGCCAGCCCGGTGCCCGAACCGGCGCTGGTGGGCGCATCTCCGGGGCGGCCGTCGCTGGTGGGCGCGTCTCCGGGGCGGCCGTCGCTGGTGGGCGCGTCCCTGGTGCGTCCGCCTCGCAACCCGCTGTCCCCGGCAGCGCTGACCCGGGCGCCGCCGTCGCCGTCGTCGTCCACTTCAACCACCAGGATCTCCTCGCGGCCCGCGGTTTCGGTCCGCAGCACCACGTCGATCCGGTCCGCGCCGGAGTGCTTGGCCGCGTTGGTCAGGGCTTCGGCCAGCACAAAGTACGCCGCCGCTTCCACCGCTGCCGGAGCACGCTGCAGGCCGGCAACGTTCAGGGAGCACGGGATGGGAGACCGGCTGGTCAGGGCCGACGCCGCTCCGCCCAGGCCCAGCTCGTCCAGCACCGGCGGGTAGATATCGTGCACGGCGGCGCGCAGTCCCGCCAGCGCCTCGGACGCGGCATCCTGGGCGCGGCCGATAAACGGCACGGCTGCCGACGGATCGGTTTCCGCAGCCCGCTGCGCCAGCCCCAGCATCATCACGACGCCGACCAGCCGGTTCTGCGCGCCGTCATGCAGTTCGCGTTCAATCCTGCGGAGCTCGGCGGCATGGGCGGCGAGCGCGCTGGCCCGCGCCGCGGAGAGGTCAGAGATCCGCCGGGCCAGGTCCGCATAGCGCCGCGGCGACAGGATGGCCAAGGTGGCACCGCTGAACCGACGGGCCAGCCAAGGAACCAGCACCCAGGCGCCCGCCACGTACACCAGTCCCAGCGCCATCATCAGCCCGGCATCGGTCCAGCTGCGCACGGTAATAGTCAGCTCCAACGGGGCGTCCGGCGGAAACAGGGCCCAGAACGGGGCGGCCAGCACATACAGCACACCGCCCAACGGCAATGCCAGGGTCAGTGCCGCGGCCAGCAGGGCGGAGGCGCTATGGAACAGCAGCCAGGACACGTCCCGCCGGGTCTCCGGGGCACTGACCATGGCCGCCAGTTCACCGAAGGAATGCTTCCCGGCCAGATGGCGCCGGTCAAAGGGGATCACCGCGGAGGTGAAGCCGGCAGCCCTTCCCTGTGCCCGCGCCGCCAGAAGGTTCAGTGCACCCAGCAGCCCCGGCACCGCGTACAGGCCCACCCCCAGCGGCAGGAACGGCAGCAGCGCCATCCCGGCCACCAGCATTCCCAGGGATGCTAGCCAGTAGCCGCCCTCCCGCAGGAGAAAAACGGCATCCCGGAAGCGGGATTCGAGGCCGGCACGGATAGTCACCTGCCTGATTATGCCGGAGCCGCCTGGCCGTGTCGGTATAGCCAGCTATACCCCCAACCGACCGTTTGGCTGTATCGGATCCGTTCTTCGATCTCCGTAGCGTCGAAGACAGCCAACCTGCCCGCCCAATCCAAAGGATGATCCGCATGTTTACCGATGCTGACGAGTTTTCCGCCCCCGCCGCCCTGCAGCTTGCGGGCGTGTCCAAAAGCTACGGCTCCGGCCCCGCCGCCGTGCCCGCCCTCCGGGACATTTCCCTGGCCGTTCCGCAGGGCAGCTTCACCGCAATCATGGGTCCCTCCGGTTCCGGCAAGTCCACCCTGCTGCAGTGCGCTGCCGGGCTGGATGCCCCGGACCAGGGCCGGGTGCTGCTGGGCGGGACTGAGATTTCCCGGCTGCGCGGCAGGGCGCTGACCCGGTTCCGCCGGGACCACGTGGGGTTCGTCTTCCAGGCCTACAACCTGCTGCCCCAGCTCACGGTGTCCCGCAACGTGACCCTTCCCCTGCTGCTTGCGGGGCAGGCCACCGACGCCGTCTGGCTGGAGTATGTCCTGGACGCGGTGGGCCTGGGCGGTTTCGGCGAGCGGAAGCCGCAGGAACTCTCCGGCGGGCAGCAGCAGCGGGCGGCCATTGCCCGGGCACTGATCACCCGGCCCGCCGCCGTCTTCGCGGATGAGCCCACCGGTGCGCTGGACTCCGGGACGGCCCGCCAGGTCCTGGACCTGCTGCGGCACACGGTCTCGGAACTGGGACAGACCGTGGTGATGGTGACCCACGATCCTGTGGCCGCCGTCGCGGCGGACACCGTGGTGTTCCTGGCCGACGGGCAACTGGACGGCAGCCTGAGCGGCGCCACCGTCCATGAAGTTACCGAGCACGTTGCCTACCTGGGGGAGCGCTAATCATGTGGACTTTTGCCAAAGACTCCATCCGGCACCACCGCGGCGGGTTCGCCGGCGTGTTTGTGGCCGTGTTCCTGTGCGCGGCGCTGATCACCGCCATGGGTGTCCTGATTGAGTCCGGGCTGCGCGGGGGCACCTCCGCCGAGAAGCTGCAGGCCGCCGATGTGGTGGTGGGCGCCCCGCAGTCCCTGCCGGTGGTCGAAGATATGGACGCCCCCTTCGCCGAGCGGGTGCTCCTTCCGGAAGACGCGGTTGCCGAAATTGCCGGCATCCCAGGGGTTCAGCAGGCGGTAGCCAACGTCAGCATTCCCCTGGCGGACGACGACGGCCGCAGCCTGTCCGCCTCGGCCTGGGACTCTGCGGTCCTGGCGCCCTATGAGCTGACCGCCGGCGAGGCGCCCCGTGCCGCGGACGACGTGGTGGTGGACGGGTCCTTCGGCGCCGCCCCCGGGGACCGTCTGGTGCTCTCCCACGGCGGCGTGCCGGCCGAGTACACCGTGTCCGGTATTGCCTCGGCGCAGGACGCCGGCTCCTCCCCCGCTGTGTTCCTCAGCGCCCCTGCGGCGGAGGCATTGTGGCCGCATGCCGGGTCGGTGGCCACCGTCGGCGTGATTGCCGATTCTTCCGTGGATGCGGAGCAACTGGCGGCCGACGTCGAAAACCGGGTGGACGGCGTCGTCACCTACACCGGTGACCGGCGCGGCGACGTGGAGAACCTGGGCGGATCCGCGGCCAGGTCCATGCTGCTGCTGTTGAGCGGTTCCCTGGCCGGCGTGGCCGTGATGACTGCCGTGTTTGTCACCGCCGGCACGCTGTCCCTGTCCATCCTGGGCCGCCGCCGCGAGTTCGCCATGCTGCGCGCCGTGGGCGCCGGAAGCGGGCAGACGCTGGGCATGATCATCCGCGAGGTCCTGCTGGTTTCCGGCGCGGCCGCCGTGCTGGGGGCCGCGCCGGGCTTCGGGCTGGCGTATCTGCTCGGAGCCCAGTTCACCGCCGACGGCATCATCCCGGAGGATTTCGCCCTGGCCTACAGCCCCCTCCCCGCGCTGGCCGCCGTGGCGCTCAGTGTTGCCGCTGCCCTGGGGGCGTCCCTGGTGTCGGCCCGCGGCACGGTACGGATGGCCCCCACCACGGCACTGCGTGAAGCCGTTACGGAGAAGTCGCAGCTTGGCCGGGGCCGCAGGCTGGGCGGTATGACACTGTTGGCGGCGGGACTCGTGGCCGCGCTGCTGCCCGCGGCCCTTCCCGGCACGGCGGGGCTGGCGGTGGCCGCGTCCAGCGTGCTGCTGCTGATCATCGGCGCGGGCATGCTGGGGCCCTGGATCGTGGCCGGTGTGCTCCGGCTGGTGAAGCCGCTGCTGGGCCGCAGCCCCTCGGCGTCGCTGGCCCTTGCGGAGGCAAACGCCTCGGCGTTCCCCCGCCGGCTGGCCTCGGGAATCATTCCGCTGGCCCTGGCCATCGCGCTGGGCTCGGTGCAGCTGTTTATGCCCACCACGGTGGAGTCAGAGGCGGGCCGGCAGTCGCGGGACGGCATGGTGGCGGATTACATGGTCAGCGCACCGGCGTCCGGCATCTCTGCCGAGCTCGCCGCCGAGGTGGCCGGACTGCCGGCGGTGGACACGGTTACCCCGGTGGCCCACTCGGCGGTGCTGGCCGACCTGCGGTTCCTGGGCACCGAGGACGGGATGGAGGCCTACGGCATCCAGGGCCTGGAGCCGGACGGGCTGGACACCACCCTGGATCTGGGTGTCAGTGAAGGGTCACTGGACGGGCTCACCGAACCGGACACGGTGGCACTGAGCGTGGACCTGGCGCGGGAGTCCGGCGTCGGTCTGGGCGAGGAGTTCGCCTTCCATTACGGGGACGGAACTGAAGCCTCCGCCGTCGTAGTGGCCACGTATCAGCGCGGGCTGGCGTTCGGGGACGTGACGGTCGCCAACGACGTCCTGCTGGAGCACACCACTGCCGGGCTGAATGACTACCTGCTGGTGAGCGCAGCTGACGGTGCGGACGGCGCCGAGGTTGGCGAACAGCTCGCAGGGCTCGGCCTGACCGCCGTGGACCGGGATTCCGCAGGTGCCGCGGGCGCTGCGGAACGGCAGGCGGAATCCTGGGTGAACATCATCGCGATGCTGGTGCTGCTCGGTTATGTGGGCCTGTCGGTGGTGAATTCGCTGGTGATGGCCACCGCCCGGCGCCGGCCGGAGCTGATGCTGCTGCGGTCCCTCGGTGCATCGGACCGGCAGCTGTGCCGGATGACGGGTGCGGAATCGCTGTTGCTGGCAGTGGCCGCCGTCGTCCTCGGCACTGCCCTGGCCGTCCCGCCGCTGATGGGCATCGCGGTGAATGTCTCGGGAATGCCGCTGCCCACCATCCAGCCCCTGGTGTATCTGGGCCTGGCCGGGGCCGCGGCGGTGATCGGCTTCGGCTCGGTATCCGTGGCCACGCGGGCGGCGCTGCGGCAGGAAAAGCAACACTAGGGAGCCTCCCTGCAGACAAAGAAACACCCCGGCCCAAAGGACCGGGGTGTTTCTTTTTGGCGGAGGATGGGGGATTTGAACCCCCGAGGGCGTTAACCCAACACGCGTTCCAGGCGTGCGCCATAGGCCGCTAGGCGAATCCTCCAGGCTTGCTCCGTAAGAAGCAGATATAAGACTACCCGACACAGGCCCAATCCAACGAATCGGCCCCTCGCCTGGCCGTCAGCCCGGGGCGGAGCGCTTGCCGCCCACGTAGCGAAGCACGGCATTGATCAGAAGAATTGCCAGCCAGGACAGGGCCGCTGCCTGCGGGCCCCAGAGGAATGCCACCGGGATGGAGGCCAGGAAAACGGCGGGCGTTACCGGGGCAAGGACCTGCGCGTAGGCCAGAAGGCGGGGGTCCACGTCATCCAGGAACATGTGCGCGCGGCTGCAGTACCACCAGAGCGCGCTGTTGACGGTGCCGATCAGTCCCAGCGCCGCCGCATAGATAACGACTCCGAGCACCTGGTCACTGTAGAAGGCCAGCATGTCCGTGGCGTACCCCAGCAGGGCAACAAACAGCAGGAGCAGCAGGTTCAGTTGCTGCAGCCGGCCGGTGAAGCCCTTGAGCAGGCGGAAGAGGCGGTGATGGCTGAGCCAGTAGGCAGCAGTCACTACAAAGGACAGGGCATATGCGCCGAATTCCGGGAACTGCTCGGCCACGGCGGCGCCCAGTTGGTCCGGTGGAACCTGGGGAACCTTGATGTCCACGGCCAGAAGCGTCATGGCAATGGCGAACACGGCATCACTGAAGAACATGGTGCGGTCCAGATCGGGTCCGGAATTGACCCGCCGGGCAAAATGCCTGCTCATGCTCTCGTCGGCCACCGGACCATGGTGACCCGCCGGGCGGGTTTAGGTCACGGGTCGGGGCGGCAAACGGGCACCGACCCACGGCTTTAGCAGTGCCGTGGAATGCCGGCGCGGCCTCCGTGCAGGCTTAAACAGATAAGGACCCGCACGTCCTTGTGCGGATCCTTATCTTCAACGTATGTCCGGCGGTGACCTACTCTCCCACATCCTCCCGGATGCAGTACCATCGGCGCTGTGGGTCTTAGCTTCCGGGTTCGGAATGGGACCGGGCGTTTCCCCCACGCTATGACCGCCGTAACCCTTGCCCCGGACCACTTTCGCGGCGGGAAGTCTTTGGTTACAGGCTGCCCTTTCGGGTTTCTGCTCTATAAGTCTACCGCGTCTTTGACGGCCCGCTGACCACGCAGGACGAGGCCCTCACACACGTGATTCGCCGCCACGGCGTATCGCCACTGTCCATTGCCCATTGCCTGGCCTGGCTGCAGCAGCGAAGGACAGAACTGACCTTCCACTCCATAAGGAACGGGGGGGTGATCTCACTCTGGTCAGTCGCCCAAACATCCTGCTCATAGCGGGAACGTCCTCCGCCGGGCATCTGCGGAACAACGCAGCCGGCGCCGGAGTGGGGCTGTCCGCGGAGGACATTGAGGAGCTGGACGGCGTGGCTGGCGGGTCATGATTTTGCTTACTACCCGGTCGGCAGCCCTTGTCAGCATCAGCCAGGCCCGGACCTTAGCCAGCAGGGAGGGTTGGTTCGCGGGTTAAACAGGTGAGGGCCCCGCAACCATGCGGGGCCCTCAACCATCAAATTTTGTCCGGCGGTGACCTACTCTCCCACATCCTCCCGGATGCAG